>JAAYTO010000174.1 GCA_012523755.1 Clostridium sp.
CCCGGGGGCATTTCTTAAAAAATGATTTTCTTGCCTGAATATTAAATGCTGAAATGGCATTTTAAAAAACTCTCTTGTGAGAGTATTGGCAGGAGATGGGTTCATGCTTTTACCGTGTGTTGGTAAACTTTTTTCCTTGAAGATGCGAATTTATTATGTTAACATGAAAAGAGTTCAATACAATTTCGGAATATTTCCATGAGACAATCTTTATTATACTGGTGCCATGTAGCAACTGCGTTTTTTATTGGCAAGAAACAAATCCATAAGCATAGCGGAGTTATTGTTTGGAAAAAGTAAATAGAAGGGATGATTGTGAGGCATGCAATCGAATAATTTTAAGAAAATTGAAAAAATAACAGAAAAATTTAATAAAATGAACCGTCTATCCAGATTAATTATAAAGTACGGTACTCAAGCCTTCATGTTAATGTTTTTTCTTGGAATACTGACCATCTTACTATATAAGACGATACCAGGTTTCAATGATTATACCTTTTATCTGGGAACCCAGATAATAAAAATAAGCTTTTCTGTTTTTGCACAAGCAGTAATCGGAGGTCTCCTTATTGATTTCTTTGCTGGAAATGGTTAAAAATTGAAATCCCTTTATGGGATTTTTAATTTATATTCAACTCAAGTTTCACCATGTATTTCCCTGTCTTTTATATCAATCATCCTATTCTTTTCATCAACAAAAACTATCTTTGGATTATGGAGCTTTGCTTCCTCTTTATCAAAAATTCCATAAGATATTATTATAATTATGTCTCCCGGATGCACAAGTCTTGCTGCCGCTCCGTTAAGACAGATCTTTCCACTCCCTCTTTCACCTTTTATAACATAGGTTTCAAAACGATTGCCATTATTGTTATTAACAATCTGAACCTTTTCGTTTTCCATTATACCGGATGCATCCATCAAATCTTCATCAATTGTTATACTTCCTACGTAATTGAGGTTTGCTTCCGTAACAACAGCACGGTGAATTTTTGATTTCATAAGTGTAATAAACATCTTTTCACACCTCCACTATAACATTATCAATCAGCCTAGTATTTCCAAACTTAACAGCCAGTGCTATTAAAACCCTTCCCTTTAAAAACTCAATATCATCCAGTGTATCTGCATCAACTATTTCAACATAATCGATTTGTGCACTCTTTTCCGACTTTATTCTGTCAATTATATATCTCAGTAGATTTTCTTTTTGGGTCTCACCCTTTTTTATAAGCTCTTGAGCCTCAAACAGCGACTTTGACAATATCAATGCCGATTTCCTTTCCTCCTCACTGAGATATACGTTTCTTGAGCTCATGGCAAGCCCATCCTCCTCACGTACTATCGGACAGGTTATAACCTCAAGATTCATATTGAGATCCTCAACCATTTTCTTTATCACCACAGCCTGCTGTGCATCCTTTTGTCCAAAATACGCCCTGTCCGGTTGAACAATATTAAAAAGTTTATTTACAACGGTTGTAACGCCTCTAAAATGCCCCGGTCTCGCTCTGCCACAAAGAGTATTCGTTATACCCTCAACATCCACATAGGTTTTATACCCATCGGGATACATCTCTGACACGGAAGGAGAAAATACCACATCCACCCCCGCAGCTTCAGCCATTTTAATATCTCTATTAATGTCCCTAGGATACCTCTCAAAGTCCTCATTAGGTCCAAACTGCACAGGATTAACAAATATGCTCACAACAGTAAAGTCATTATGTTGTACCGACATATTTATGAGCGACATATGCCCTTCATGAAGATACCCCATTGTAGGTACAAGCCCTATTATTTTTCCCATACTCTTTTGAGACCTTATTACCGCTTTAATGTCACTAATACCCTCAATTAATCTCATATTACTAACTCCCAACTCCATGTTTTAAATTATATATCTAAATCCACCTTTTCAAGTTCTTTAACAACAACATCATCAACTATAAATGAGTTTTTTTCGGTGGGAAACACTCCCTTTTGCACTTCGTCTATATAGCTTTTTACGGCTCCCTCTATCGCACTTCCCATATCAACGTATTTTTTGACATGCTTAGGAGTAAAGTCTCTAAACATCCCCGTTAAATCCTGTATAACCAGAACCTGACCGTCACAATCCGATCCGGAGCCTATTCCTATTGTCGGTATATCCAGCCTTTTCGAAATAAACTCTGCCACCCTGTACGGAACGCATTCAAGAACAATAGAGAACACTCCCGCTTTTTGCAACAACAAAGCATCCCTGTAAATCCTTTTAGCAGTATCCAGATCCTTTCCCTGTGCCTTGTGTCCTCCAAAAATATTTACCGATTGAGGAGTATACCCAAGATGCCCTATTACAGGTATGCCCGCACTTATTATGGCTTTAACATCCTCTATTATTTCCTCTCCGCCCTCAAGTTTAACCGCCTTACAGCCACCTTCTAGGACCAATCTCCCTGCGTTCTTAACACTGTCATGCCTTCCTGTGTGGTAGGATAAAAACGGCATATCAGAAACCACCAGAGCGTGTTTTGTTCCCCTTGCCACAGCCTTGACATGGTGTACCATATCATCCATCGTAACCCTTGTGGTATCCTCATATCCCAGTACAACCATACCCAGAGAATCTCCTACAAGTATGGAGTCCACCCCTGCTTCATCAAGGATTTTGGCTGTAGGGTAATCATAAGCTGTAAGCATACTGATCTTTCTGCCCTTCTTTTTTGATTCTTTAAAGCTTGCAACTGTAAACTTGTTATTCATATCGTTCATCCCCTTTTTCTTTTAGCAACCAGCACGCCCTGCTAAATATGTTAAAAATAGTCAATCCGGATAGGATTGACTATACTAATCGCAATAAAAAATATATATTGTTTTCGAGTCATCCTGTCTCCGTCCAATAATGGATCAAAGCATAAACTTATTTATTATATTATTATCTCCCGTGTGGTTCAGATCGATACCACCGTATCATAGTTAAATATTAACACAGCCCAAAACATAAATCAATATTTTTTTAGCATTGAATGTTTCTTCCATATTTTTCTTCACTTGTATGCAGCCTTGCTATTAACAAAAGCTCCGGGGGCATCGAGCCCTCATCGCTTTTTGGTCATTTCACTTCGTGAAATCCCACTAAAAAATAGGATTTCTTGTTTAAGAAACCCTATTTTATCGCTACTAATAAACTTTAATGGTTCTGCTTCCCCTTATGCTTTTGCAGCCCCGGCCTTTTTCCTTGCCTCTCTCTGTCTAAACACAACCCAGAGCGGACTTGCAATAAATATTGATGAATAGGTTCCTGCAATAAGTCCTATTAATATCGGGAACGTAAACTCCTGTATTGAACCAATCCCGTTATACATTGCAAACAAGTATATGGTTAATACACACATTACTGTGGTTACTGTCGTGTTTATAGTTCTTGATATAGACTGCGTAATACTTTTATTTACAAGGCCGTCAATGGTATCCTTCCTAGAGATTTTTGAGTTTTCCCTTATTCTGTCGTATATTACTATGGTGTCGTTTATTGAGTATCCCAATATGGTCAGTACCGCCGCAATAAAGGACTCGTTAACGGGTATGTTAAATATAGCATATACTGAAACCATAATTGCAATATCATGAACCAAGGCAATAACAGCCGTCAATCCTGCAAGAAGCCCGGACATAATATTAAACCGGATCCATACATATATTAAAAGCATAACCGCCGCCACAAAAACCGCCAGTAAACCTCTGTTTTTAAGTTCTTTTCCTATTGAAGGGTCAACATCCCTAACCGGCATCTGTCCACCTTCTTTTACGCTGAACTCACCCTTTATTGTTTCAAGAACAGTGTCCCTTTCCTCATCGGAAAGCTTTCCGCTGGACTTTAAAACAAGGAAATAAATGCTCTTGTTGCTTTCATTTGCATCCAATGTGCTGGACTTCTGACCGTGAACTTTTTTACCTATGGCATCGGTAGCTAGCGTACCCGCCTTATCTGCATCAAAGTCCCCGTTCTCCATTTCAATTTCTATTTGAGTTCCGCCACGGAACTGCACATCAAGGTTAAGACCTTGGTTAATTATCATTGCTACAATACCGGCCAATATAATCAAACCGGATAACAATATCGAATATTTTCTCTTATCGACAAAATTAAACATTTGCAGTACCTCCTTTAGCCCCAAACAGCCATGGTTTTCTCAATCCCTGTATTTGTGATACTGTATTTAGCATAATTCTTGTAGCATATATAGCAGTAATG
This sequence comes from Clostridium sp., assembly GCA_012523755.1. GTDB lineage: Bacteria > Bacillota > Clostridia > Acetivibrionales > Acetivibrionaceae > Hungateiclostridium. Next base: position 4,241 of record JAAYTO010000174.1, read on the forward strand.
AAGTTTAATACTATACCTACTCCGAGAGTAAAGGCAAAGGACTGTACTGCACCAGTTCCTATAAAATAAAGCACCGCAGCGGTAATCAATGTGGTTATATTCCCGTCGAGAACCGCAGTTAATGCCGCTTTAAATCCGGAATCGACAGAAGACTGTACAGTCTTTCCATTTCTAATTTCTTCCTTGATTCTTTCAAATATTATGACATTGGCATCAACGCTCATCCCTATGGTAAGAATAATACCAGCTATACCCGGAAGGGTAAGGGACATGCCCGTTAATGCAATTACCAGTATAATACCCATGATCTGCCCTAAAAGTGAGATGCATGATATTAAACCCGGAAGTCTGTAAAACATAATCATAAACAACCAGATAAGAATCATTGCAACTATTCCTGCATATATGCTTATTGTAAGTGCACTCTCTCCTATAATCGGACTTATAGCATTAATATCTTTTGTCTCAAGGTTAAAAGGCAGTGCACCAGCACTTATAACCGCTGCCAGCTCTTTTGCTTCTTTCATAGCCTGATTGTGGTCGTATACTCCCAATTCGATAACCGCATTGTCCTTGCCGGTTATCTTTTGATTAACCACCGGGGCTGAAATCATATAATCATCAAGATATATGGCAATTCTCTTTCCAACAAGCCTTCCTGTTGCTTCCTCAAATTTTTGGGCTCCCTCATCGCTAAATACAAGCCTTACGTAAGGTAACTGGGTTTGAGGATTGGTCTCCGCCCTAGCCTCTACTATTTCGTCTCCCTGAACCACTATCCTGTCGGTCATTTCAAAGGCTCCGGTTTCGGGATCAATCTTGTCCTCATCAACCTCCCGGAAGGAAAGCATAGCCATTGCCCCTATATCAGCCATTGTTTCATATGGATTAAGGCTTGTGGCATCTTTCTTGTATGGAATTTCTACCAAAACCCTTTTATTAACTTTATCTACAATTACATTTTTGTCATAAACCTGTTTCGCTTCCAATCTTTTATCTATTATACCTTTTACGGTATCCAACTGATCATCGGTAGGAACTATTTCCTCGGGTGCCGAAAGAACTGCACTGACTCCACCCCTTATATCGATACCATACCTTATTTGGTCATACGCCCTTTTCATTGTAAAGCTTATTCCCGGAACTGAAAAACCAGCTATTACAACAGCAGTCACAATAGCAATTATCGCAATAACCAGGATGCTCTTAATCCCGCTGCTTGCTTTCATCTGTAAAATTCCCCCTTTTTTAATCTTGTCCACATGTGGATATTATATAACTATAATAAATCAACGTCAATATACTATTTTTTCTTAAGTGCACGTAATAAACATGAGAAAAAATATCCATAGGCTTAAGTTTTGCAGTTAAAAATCCTAAATTACAGTAAATACGTTCCGTTTATTATAAGCTGGAATTTAAGCCCTAGATACTCTGCCGCCTTTCTATTCATAGTCATTCTGACTAAAAATATCTCAAAATAATCCATAACAGGACAGATTTTCGTATCAATACGCAGTTCCAGCACAACAAGATTTTTTTCCCTGTCAATGAACACATTGGAGCTTTCCACCGCATAGTTTACCCTGTCATGAATATCGAAGGTTACGATATCATTATTTCTGACCCGGGTTCTGTGAACATCGGACTTGTCCGCAATAATCAAAGCTGCTGAAATGTTGCTTACAGCTGTCCCCGTGTGCTCATCGTGATTACCGATGGCCAACATTATCTCTGCAGCCTCACCGTAATTCATACCCATCTTCGTCAAAATATTGTAAGCCAATATAGCCCCCGAATGGGCATGATCCCCCCGGTTTACCGCATTTCCGATATCGTGAAGATAGCCAGCAATTTTGGCAAGCTCCACCTCTCTCTCACTAAACCCCAGCTTTTCAAGAATCTCGCCCGCTGTTTTCGCTACAAGCCCCACATGCCTGTAGGAATGTTCAGTATAACCTAAAGCAGCAAGCTGCTTGTCAGCAATTTCCAAAAAAGAAATCACTTCCTCGTTATGCTTTATGTCCTCTAATGTTACAAGTCCCATAAAAACCCTCCCACTTGTATAAAAACTAAATATCCTGTGCCTTTATCCATAATGCACATTCAACCCTCTTTTTCTCCAGTTCGCAGCCAACCTTGTAGGGAATGTTTATGTCACTGTTAAACTGGTATGCATTTGCCGCACATCCTCCGCTGCAATAAAACTTTGCCCAGCAGCTGTCGCAGTCTTTTCTTGTATAAACATTGGAATTTTTAAAATAATTTTGAATATCTATGTTTGAAATACCATCCCATACACTACCCATTTTAAACTTGCTATCCCCGACAAATTGGTGGCAGGGGTATATGTCTCCCTCGGGAGTAATCGCCAGATATTCATGCCCAGAACCGCATCCACTCAACCGTTTAATTATGCATGGTCCCTGGGTCAAGTCTATCATAAAATGGAAGAAATTAAACCAGTCTTCTCCCTTGCTTCTTTTTACATACTCCTTGGCAAGCTTTTCATATTCGTCATAGAGCTTCGAAAGATCTTCCTCCCTCAAATCAAAACCGCTGTCCTTAGCTGCTACCACCGGTTCCACGGATATCTGCCTGAACCCCTCATCCGCCAAATGAATAACATCCTTCGAAAAATCCAAATTTTCTCTTGTAAAGGTTCCCCTCACATAATAATTGTCCTGATTTCTTAACTGTGCCACATGCTTGAACTTTGGCATTATATCATCATAACACCCTGTACCGTCAACCCTGCAACGCATTTTATCATTCACTTCTTTGCGCCCGTCAATACTGAGGACAATATTGTGCATATTCTCATTTATATATTTTATATTTTCTTCATTTAATAACAAACCATTTGTCGTCAATGTGAACCTGAAATTTTTACCGTATTCCTTCTCTTTGCTACGGGCATACTCCACAATTTCCTCTACCGTATCAAAATTCATCATGGGTTCCCCGCCAAAAAAATCCACCTCAAGATTTCGGCGGTTTTTTGAATGCTGAAGGAGAAAATCAATGGCCTTTTTCCCAACCTCCGGGCTCATCATTGTTCTCTCACCGCCAAAATTGCCGGTGGAGGCAAAACAATATTTGCACCTTAAATTGCAGTCGTGGCAAATATGAAGACATAAAGCCTTTACCACAGACTCCCTCTCATTCTTTGATACGTAATCTTTATAAGGGTCTTTAGAATATAGAAGTCCATCGGCTTTAAGGCTGTCAAGCTCTTTTAAAGCTTCATCAATATCATTGGCATCATACTTTTTAGATAATTTTTCCTTTATCTCTCCGGCAGTAAACTTCCGATAATAATCCAATATGTCATAGGATATGTCATCAACAACATGCACAGCACCACTATTGACATCAACAACAATATTGGTACCCATTAACGAAAACTTGTGTATCATTGTTTCCCACTTTCCTCTCTTTTTACATGACTCCTCTTAAAATTTCCTTAGCCGTGCTCTCCTTTTTGGTTCCTTCACTTAAGAAACACCATACTACAAAAAAGTGAAAAGCGAAATTTCCTTTCACTTTTCACCTCGTTAATTTTATCTGAATTCCAAGACGCATCTTCTTGCTTTTTAAAAAGCACAGCCAATGACTCCTATGGTAAAATACCATTATGTAAAAGGATTATTTCTTTTCACAGCTTTGATTGGCTACAGTACAGGAAGTCTTACATGCCGACTGGCAGGAAGTCTGACATTCACCGCATCCGCCTTTTTTCAAGCTATCTTTTAATGTTGAACCGTTTAAAACCTTGATATGTTTCATTTGTTTTCCCTCCATAGTGTAATGTACAGGATGTATTATAGCATAAATCCTCCATAATGGAAAGAATATTATAAAAATTCTCACCGGGTTTGGTACAGTTGATTTAAAAGATTTTGAAAATATTCCGGCAAGGGAGACTCAAACTCCATATATTTTTCACGGGTAGGATGTATAAACCCAAGCTTTTTCGCATGAAGTGCCTGCCCGTCAATGCCATACCGGTCGTTTTTTCGTCCGTAAACAGTATCGCCAATAATCGGGTAGCCTATATAGGACATGTGAACCCGTATCTGGTGTGTCCTTCCTGTTTCTAAAGTAACCTCAATATAAGTCACATCCTTAAACCTTTCAAGCACTCGAAAATGGGTTACGGCTCGCCTGCCGTTTTTGATGTTGACAGCCATCTTTTTTCTGTCGCTAGGATGCCTTCCAATGGGGGCATCTATTTTACCCTGATTCTCCGCAATAACGCCGTAGACCAGTGCAACGTAAACCCTTTCCATATCATGAACCTTTAGCTTTTCCGACAGCCTTTCATGGGCAATGTTGTTTTTTGCTACAACCAATACGCCGGAGGTGTCCTTGTCAATTCTATGAACAATACCGGGTCTTATAACTCCGTTTATATCCGACAGATTATCACCGCAATAGCCAAGAAGTGCATTTACCAGAGTACCCGAATAATTCCCGGCAGCCGGATGAACCACCATACCCTTGGGCTTGTCCACCACCACTATATCCCCATCCTCATATATTACCGGTATATTTATGTCTTCTGCACAAATATCCAAAGGCTTGGGATCAGGCACCTTTAAAAGCACCTCATCTCCAGGTTTCAACTTATAATTCGATTTGACATGTTCTCCATTTACCAACAGCATGCCATCGGTTAACAGCTTTTTTATATAAGACCTGGAATACTCCTGAAGTCTTTTGGAGAGCCATAAATCAACCCTTGTTCCTTTATCTTCACAGACAAATCTTATTTCCTTCATAACCTTTTATTACTTCTCCACAATATTTTCATCAATTGAATTTTTAGAATCCAGTTCATCTTTATCCTTATGTACAAAGAACATATAATAAGCCAGTATTATTGTACCCACCACAACAAAAGAATCCGCTACATTAAATGTTGGAAAATGATAACTGCCAAATTGAAAATCAAGAAAGTCTACAACCCCATCAGGTCTAAATACTCTATCAATAAGGTTTCCCCATGCCCCTCCAATAACCATACTGAGGGAAAACCTTAAAATCCTGTTGTTGTATTTATGCATAAAATATGCCATCAGCAACATCATTAAAATCGTGACTGGTATCAGTACATACTTGCCATTTTGCAGGATTCCCCATGCAGCACCCGTGTTCCTCCAGTGGGCAAGATGAAAAAAATTATCGATTATTGTAATCCTATCACCAAATTCAATATTATTTATGACAACGAACTTAGTTATCTGATCAAAAGCTATAATTAAAACAATTATTATCCACACCATATTAATTTAACCTTTCATTATATATTTCTCAATAATATTTAAGTATCAAACCTCTTGCTTTTAAGCCCTTCCTCCAAAAGCCCCGATAAAAACCTGTCATAAGCTTATTACCGATGCACTCTGCAATACAGCATAAAACTCAATACAAATCCCATAACCTATTCCACATCTGGTATATACCAATTTGTGAAATTTTCATACTTGTCCCATATACAGGGGCTGAACTTTCCCCGTATTCTCCTGTTATATATGGCTGCATCATAAAAGAAATATAATCCAAGATAAGGCATATCCTCATTTATCACCTCTTTCATGTTAATAAAATACGCTTTTTTCATTGAGGAATCACTCTCCTTCAAAATCCGAGACAAATAATTGTCAACGGTCTCATTTTCGTAGCCGGCAATATTAATACCCGTTCCAATTTCAGCCGACGAGTACAAAAAAGATATATCCGGTATAGAGGGTACGGTACACCCTATAAAAACCATATCAAACTTACCGGATTTGATTTTATTGAGTTCATCCTCCCATGTTACCTCTTTAATATTCAGAATTATTCCTGCTTCCTTAAGCTGATCTTTTATTTCCTCTGCCACCTCAAGCCTGCGTTCATTATCGGTGTTAACTAATAATTCCAGAGTGAGGGGAGTATTAACGCCGTTTATCCTCTTATATAAAACACCTTTTTTCTCCTCCCAACCGCTGTCTTCAAGGATTTGTTTTGCTTTTTCAATATCCCTTTCATAGGATATGATGTTTGTATCATACAGCCATGTATCCGGAATTACAGGCAGATCCGACACCACCGCCTCACCTGGCATGATATCATTAACAAGCTTGCTTCGGTCAACAGCATAGGCTATCGCCCTTCTTACTTCTTTTTCTTTCAGTATCTTGTTTGACAGGTTAAAGGCGATAAACTCAAACTTATTGCTCACATACTTTTTAAGGGTTATATCCGACCTCCCGCTATAACCGATCCAATTCTTGGTGTCAGCGATTATTACGTCAACTTCCTTTGATTGAAAAGCATTTATAACAGAGCTGTCCTTTCCAAATATTTTTATATTAATCTCCTGAATATACGGCAGGGTAAGCCCCTCCTCATCCGTATCAGTGTTATTCCACCAATTCTCGTTGCTTTCAAGCTTTATAGACTCATTCTCTTTATACTCTACAAATTTATAGGGTCCTGTACCGATGGGTCTGTTATTTTTCTCTGTACCCATAATGTCTTCTCCCAAGTAATAGTGTTTTGGAATTATGGGAAAAGTCATAAGCTCAGGGGTAAAAGAATTGGGGCTATCCATTTCGACCTTAAAGGTTTTAGAGTCAACAGCCGAAAAGCTTACAACATTTTTAAAGCTGGTGGAATAAGGGCTGTTTGAACCGGCATTCACTATGGTACTCGCCGTAAATTCCACATCCTCCGCCGTCAGGCGTATATTATCATGCCAGTAAACATTATCCCTTAAATAAAAAGTCCAAACCTTTCCGCCTTCTGACGGCTCCCACTTCTGTGCCAATACCGGCATCGGCTTTTGCTTGTCATTGAGTTTAACAAGACTTTCATATATAAAGCAGGAATAATCCTTAACAAAAGCATTGGCCGTAAGTATCGGATTAAGCGTGTCGGGGGCGGTGGAAAACAGGTTTAAAACACCGCTTTTTACAGGACCGGTGTCCAATATGTCATCGGCATTGTTGTTTAAAAAGCTGTAATCATTATGTGTATTATCGCCTAAAAGACTGTTTAAATCCACACTGCAGCCCGATATTATTACATTTATAAGTATAAATAAAAGAACCAATAATATCCTCTTTTTCAAACTGTATCTCTCCCTGATTTGTATTTTATCAATCATAAAGTATTGATAAAACCTTTTCCTTTGTATTATAGCAACTGCCTTTAATAATTCCCTCAAATTAACAACCCCAAGTAAAATTCTTCAGGTAGCAGGGCAATATTTAATTAATCATCACATTGATAAGTGTTATATACTAGCAAATTAAATTGTGCCAGGGCAATACTTAATTAATCATCATAATAGCTGCAAGGGTTCCTGTTTTGCCGTTATCGCCCCGGTGGGAAAAAAACAGGTCTTTGTTGCACTTGGTACATATGCCGCTTAAAACAATGTTCTCATCCTTGACCCCTTCATTTAAAAGACTGTTTTTTATTATCTCAGGAAGATCAAAATACCATTTCCCATTCTTTCTTTCACAGTATTTTGTGCTCCAGCCGATACTTGCTTCAAACTCTTCATACACCTCATCCCCCACCTCAAAACAGCAACTGCCGATGGATGGACCTATTGCGGCCAATATATCCTTTGGGTTGCAGGAAAAAGTATCCTTCATTTTCCTTACAGCCTCTTTTGATATTTCCTTAACCGTACCCCGCCACCCGGAATGAACAATTGAGATTACGGTTTTGACCGGATCAAACAGAAAAACAGGCACACAGTCTGCATAAAAGGTAACCAGTGCCACCTTTCTTTTATTTGTAGCAAGCCCATCAAAGCCTATAATATCACTTTGTTTTATAATGCCTTTGCCTCTGTCCTCCTCGGTTACCACCCGAATTTTGTTGTCATGCACCTGATTTGAAAAAACCATATCCCAAATGTCAATGCCCAGTGCCTTTGCCACTCTTCTATAGTTTTCTTCCACACTTTCTCTTTCATCCCTCTTGTTGAATGCCATATTCAATGACTCATAGGGGTTTTTGCTTACCCCTCCGTGCCGGGTAGTAAAGCAGTGAGTGATAACCTTCTTATATTTTAACAGGTTACCAAATTGAATCAATTCTACTCCATCAATAGATACATGGGTTACATTTTTATTTTCTTCAAATCTGCTATCCAATGCCGCAATCCTCCGTTTGTAAAATCATGCCTTGTTAAATATTGTGATTTATACCGTTGCTCGATACATTATTCTGTCTATTATATATGAATATTATCACACATTATTACTCTTCACAACAGTCATATATAAGCAAATACATAAAATGTATTTATATTAATATGAACCCTCGGATTAGTCATAGGGCTTTGACGGAAAAGAAAGCCTTAAAAACCGGGGAACTCAATGCTCCCAAGTTTCTAAGGCTTATCAGCTACAGGTTTTTAAATACATTATTCACTGTCCAACAATATTATTCTTTCTGGCCATGCAGTACCGAGGCAAACATCGATGAATTAGCCGGTTTATTATACTGACGGTATACTTCGTTGAAACAGTCCGAAATTTCATCCCAAGTCGGAGTCCATTTCAAAATTTTAATGTTGTAATATTCACCGGGTTCACTGAAGGATTCTATAAGCTTTTCTTTTAGCTCTTCAGAACTGCTTGTATATAAATTATTGACATAATAGTAATCATTCTCGTATGAATCTGCAGTGTATTTTCCAAGCTGGCTGTCGATTTCAAACTCGTTATTCAATGTATATTCCAATGCTATTGAATTATCAGTGGCATTAAACACCGGATGATCTATTCCAGTGTCATTATTGGTTGCATCAACATGAGCCCATTTCTCACCTATTTTTACCATATTCCATGCATGAGGAACGGTCTGCAGTTCACCGGTAGCAACAACACAAGGAACACCTGCTTCATCACACAAAAGCTTGAAGGCTTCTGCATAGCTCTGGCATACCTACATTGCAACTGCCCTTGCATGGATAACCTTCGGCTTTATAAAACGGTATGTACTGATAAGGCGATTCGGTCTTGGATTATCAATGCTGTCGGTGGCAAAGCTCTTCCTTATTGACCTTGCGTTTCTGACCCAAGGTTA
>JAAYTO010000009.1 GCA_012523755.1 Clostridium sp.
ATGCATAACCAGCCAAACTTTCCAGAAAGAAGTTCACTAAATTAAAAGTATGAGGATTTCACATTGACCTTCAAAGCAAGTAAACCAATAAAATAACAGGATGAAGAGATCATTGCCAACTTTTACTTGACACAAACTTTTACTAATATTGCCTTGTTAAATCATACCTATAGTGATATACTTATCAATGAACGGTTCTATTTTATGCTTATTTTAAATTTAAAGCGTAATGTTTTGAATTATTCTATTTGGCATATAATAAATATGCTCCTATGTAAAGTAAATTCTTTTTATGTTAATGCATGTTGCAAAAAAAACTTAAAAATATACAGACAGGAGTTGACGTTGCAATGCAGATAGTCTTAAATATTTTATATATCGTTATTTTGTTGTTGGCATTATTGTATTTGGTATGGTTAATGCTCTCTAAAAAGCAAGACAGGCAGCAGATTAAAATACGGGATGCATTTCTGACCAGTGATGAGCTGCAAAACCATGCAAAGGAAATTGCCATTGAGCATGCTGTATCAAAGAATGTTGGAGACTTTGTCTGGCCGGTACCTCGGATGAATGATAACTACAGATATATTATGTCTGTTTACAAAGAATTGAATGAAGATGTAATGAATGGAATTGACACCACTCCAGCAGCCGAGTGGCTGTTGGATAACTTTTATATAATTGAGGAGCAGGTAAAGAGCATACGCAGGGATCTTACAAAGAAGTATTACTCAAAGCTTCCCATGCTTAGCAGTGGGCATTTGAAGGGTTATGCCCGCATATACTCTATTGCTCTGGAGTTGGTTTCCCATACCGATGGCAGGATTGATGAAAAAATGTTGATAGACTACATAAATGCGTATCAATCCAATAATGTTCTTACAACCCGTGAGTTGTGGGCATTGCCCATTATGATAAAACTGGCTCTTGTAGAAAATATGAGGTATATTTGTGAAAGAATTACACAGACACAGAGACAAAGACGCAAGGTGGAAGAGATTCTCGACGACTTTGATGAGAACAATGAGAATATATATAAGCTGATAAATGCTATTGACAATGAACTGAAAGGAAAATATCAGGTTAGTCCGGCATTTATTGAGCATCTTGCATACAGATTTAGGAAAATGGGAAAAGCCTATTCCCACGTTCTTGGTTATATTGATGAAAGGTTGGGAGAAACTGGCACAACAGTGGATCTTATCACTCACAAGGAGCATAATGAGCAGACCGTGAGAAAAGCATCTATAGGAAATTGCATCATGAGTCTTAAGTTTATCTCTATAACCAACTGGGTGGATATATTTGAAAGGCTCAATAGTGTTGAGAAAATATTACGAGAGGATCCGGAGGGTTCTTATCCTTTATTGGATCTTCCTACACGAGATTATTATAGAAAACGGGTAGAAGAGCTGGCGATGAAGTTTAGTGTCTCAGAAACCCATGTTGCCAAAAAGGCTCTAGAGCTTGCACAAAATGCTTTGGAGCGGCAAGAGGAATATGATGCACGTTTCGGACATGTGGGCTATTACCTTGTGGGGAAAGGTATTAAAGACCTGGAAAAAGAAATAGGATATGAAAAGAAATTTATAGAAAGAATATCAGAAAAAATATTGGCTCGGCCGGGTATTTTATACATGGGCTCTATTGGATTTATTATGCTTCTGCTTACAGCCGGGGCTGTTTACTATTCGGTTAATAATTCATCGGAGTACCAGTGGGTTTTAACCGTTATTGCCGGATTGGCAGTAATTATCCCTGTAATGGATATTGCTGTTAATGCTGTAAACTGGATAATTAGTCGTGGGTTAAAGCCATCTTTTCTGCCCAAGATTGAAATAAAGGGGGATATCCCTGAGGAACATGCTGCAATGGTGGTTATACCTGCCCTGTTGCCTGATGAAAAAAGGGTTTTGGAGCTTATTGACAACCTTGAAGTTTATTATTTGGCAAATAAAGAGAAGAATCTGTATTTTTCCCTTGCGGGAGATTATAAGGATGCACCTAAAAAAGAAACGCCGCAAGATAAGAAGATAATTGAGACTGCATTAAATAGAATTTCCGAGCTAAATAAAAAATACAGTTCCGGAGATAGAAATATATTTTATTTCTTCCATAGGCACAGGCAGTTTAGCGATAGGCAAAACAAATGGATGGGATGGGAGAGAAAAAGGGGTGCATTGCTGGAGTTTAATGAAGTCCTTTTAGGATCTAAATCTACAAGCTACTCAATAATGTCGGAGGAGTTAGCGAAGCTTCCGAAGGTTAAGTATGTAATTACAATTGATGCCGATACCATATTGCCTTTAGGTGCAGCCAAAAGATTAATTGGCACAATGGCACATCCTTTAAACCGGCCTGTAATAGATAAAACCCGGGGAGTTGTGGTAGAGGGATATGGACTTTTGCAGCCAAGGATTGGGTTTGATATAGAAAGCACAAACAAATCTCTTTTTTCAAGAATATTTGCGGGAGAAGAGGGCATAGATCCCTATGCCAGTGCTATTTCCGATGTTTATCAGGATTTGTTTGGAGAAGGCATTTTTACCGGAAAGGGTATATATGACCTAGAAGTATTCCAAGAGCTTTTGAAAAACGCCATACCAGACAATACCGTATTGAGCCATGACCTTTTAGAAGGATCCTATGTCAGAACGGGGCTTGTAACTGATGTACAATTGGTTGACGGATACCCTTCGAAGGTCAATTCCCATGCCATGAGGCATCATCGATGGGTAAGAGGGGATTGGCAGCTTTTGCCGTGGCTTAAAGGACATATAAAAGACAAAGCTGGAAATGTTATAAAAAATCCTTTGTCTTCATTAACGAAGTGGAAGATAATAGACAACCTAAGAAGGAGCATGGTGGCACCTTCTTTGATGCTGCTTTTATTCTTAGGGTTTAGCGTTTTGCCTAAAAGTCCTGTTTTTTGGCTTTTAACTGTACTTTTATGCATGTATTTTCCGCTTATTACCGGAAGTATAGACCATATTATTTCAAAACGCTTCGGAACCATAACTTTAAGGAAATATGCACCAGTAATTAGTGGACTAAAAGCATCTTTCCTACAGATGACATTGCAATTTATTCTTTTGCCCTATAATGCATACCTTATGGTGAATGCAATTGTTGTAACTCTTTTTAGAGTTTTAATTACAAAAAAGAATATGCTGGAGTGGGTAACGGCATTAGATACAGAAAAGTCCCTTAAGAATTCACTGAAGGGATATGTAATCAAAATGAAAACTGCGGCGTTTCAGTCCATAATAATTGTGGGTCTTGCGGCTTGGCTTAGACCTGATTATCTGGTGCTGGCTGTTTCGTTGTTTGTGGTTTGGACGTTATCGCCTTTCATAGCTTATTGGGTCAGCAAAGAGACTGTTTATAAGAAGGTGACCTTAAGTGAGAAAGAGGAACTGGAACTCAGGAAAATTGCGAGAAAGACATGGAGATATTTCGAAGAGTTTATGAACAAAAGAAACAACTACCTTGCTCCGGACAATTTTCAGGAGGATCCTCCTAATGGTATAGCTTACAGGACTTCTCCTACCAATATTGGATTGGGTATGCTTGCGGCATTAACGGCAAGAGATATGGGGTATATAGGTACCCTTGAACTTTGCGACATAGTGTCAAGAACCATGGACACCATTGACAAGATGGAAAAATGGAACGGGCATCTTTATAATTGGTATACCACCAATACCTTGGAAACTTTGAGGCCTAGGTATATATCTACCGTGGACAGCGGAAACTTTGTTTGTTATCTTATAACCTTAAAAGAAGGGTTATTGGAATACCTTAAAAGACCCCTTATTGACAGGGCTTTTGTAAAAGGAATAGAGGATACCGTTAGCTTTATTAACCGGGAGAAGGGTAGCTCCTACAGCGATATTGCTTGCCTGGATGGATGCTTTACCGATAATGGGGGCAGAATCCACGGGGATGCGGTATTGTGGGCAAAAGCATTGTCAGAGCTTGATGAGAGCGACAAAAACCCAGACAGCGGCAAGGATGTGTGGAAATTAAAAGTTGATAATATGATAGATATGCTCAGGATGGAGATATATACTTACATGCCTTGGGCTAGCATCTTCAACGACTTGCCAAAAGAATTTAAAAACCTTAACGGGCAGTCGGAGACAAAAAAACTGCTTGAAGATATACAGGAAGAGCTTAATGCGGATATTGCCCTAATAGAAATGCCCGAAGTATACAGGAATGTGGTTAAGAAAATTGATAAGCTGAAGAAAACGGCTAAAGGCGGACGAAATGGAGATTTATTGCTAAACTGGTTTGATGAGCTGAAGAAAAACCTTGAAACAGCAGCAGAAAATACACAAAGACTAATAGAACGATTTAATCATTTAATTGAGAGAATAACAAAACTATCTGATGAAACAGAGTTTATCCATTTATATGACAGGAAAAGACAGCTGTTTTCCATTGGATACAATATTGAAGAAAATTCTCTTACAAACTCATATTATGATTTATTGGCTTCTGAGGCGAGACAGACCAGTTATATAGCTATAGCAAGAGGAGAGGTAGAACCGGAGCACTGGTTCAAGCTTGGCAGAACCCTTACTCAGCTGGATCGCTACAAGGGAATGGTTTCGTGGAGTGGAACCATGTTTGAATACCTCATGCCTCTGCTTATAATGAAAAGCAATAGGAATACTCTTCTAGACGAGACCTACTCTTTTGTAGTGAGGGGTCAGAAGAAGTATGGAAGGCAAAGAAATGTGCCTTGGGGAACGTCCGAATCCGGTTTTTACGCTTTTGACATAAACTTGGATTATCAATACAAAGCGTTTGGGGTGCCATGGCTTGGTCTTAAGAGGGGACTTATTGAGGACATGGTGGTTGCACCCTATGCAACTTTCCTTGCTTTGCCGATAGACCCGGAAGGTACGATGGAAAATATAAAAAGGCTTGTTAATGAAGGTGGCGGGGGACGTTACGGGATGTATGAAGCTATTGACTACACACCGGAAAGAATTCCGATAGGTGAAAAGAAGGGTATTGTAAAAAGTTACATGGCCCATCATCAGGGTATGAGTATTTTAGCTTTAAATAACTATTTAAATGACAATATTATGCAAGAACGTTTCCATGCTGATCCTGTGGTGGAAGCAGCTCGGCTTCTCCTTGCGGAAAAGGTTCCTTCCAACATTGTCTTTACTAAGGAGAATAAAGAGAAAATATTGCCGTTTAAGGATGTTGTATATGAAGAGGTTGACTTCTCTAGAGAGTTTAATGCTCCTGATCCTGTACTTCCTAAAGCCCACATTCTTTCCAACGGTAGTTATTCGGTAATGGTTACCGATAAGGGAACGGGCTACAGCAGAAACAAGCATTTGGATGTAACCCGATGGAGGGAAGATATCAGCCAGGATAACTACGGCAAATTCTTCTATATAAGAGATGTTAAGAGTAACGAAGCGTGGTCGGCAGCTTATGCTCCCTTTGGTAGAAAACCTGATGAGTATAAAATTACCTTTACATCAGGAAAAGCACGGTTTTTAAGAAGAGATGGCAATATAAGCACACAGACCGAGATGGTTGTTTGTGCCGGAGACAATGCAGAAATAAGAAGGATTACTCTTACAAATAACGGAACGGAAGAATGTGTTCTTGAAGTTACCAGCTATTTTGAATTGGTTTTGGCCCCTCACGGAGCCGATGTTGCACACCCCGCTTTTAGCAATTTGTTTATAAGAACAGAATTTGTACCTGAACACAATTGCATTATTGCCAGCAGAAGACCAAGAACTGAGAATGATAAAACCCTATGGATGGTTAGCAGAATGTTGGTCGAGGGGGAAGCAGTGGGAGGACTGCAGTATGAAACAGACCGCATGCAGTTTATAGGCAGGGGAAGAGATGTGTCAAATCCCGTTGCACTAGAGCCGGCAAGACCTCTTTCCAACACCTGTGGTGCCGTATTGGATCCCATTGTGAGTTTTAGGCAGATGGTAAGGATAGAGCCTGGAAAACCGGTAAAAGTATCTTTTGTTACAGCTATTGCCGAGACTCGTGAGGACGCCATAGAGATTGCTGCAAAGTATTCATCGGCACATGTAATAAAAGACGAGATCAGTATGGCTATTACCAGAAGCCGTGTAGAGGCAAGGTATTTAAGTCTTGTTACTGAAGAAATCGAGCTGTTCCAGAACCTGATTTCTCACATATTGTTTATCGATCCTCATCACAGGAAAAAGCAGGATTGTATAAAAAACAACAAAAAGGGTCAGTCTGCTCTGTGGTCTTATGGTATATCGGGAGACATACCCATTGTGCTTGTTATGTTGGATAAAACAGAGGATATTGATATTGTGCAGGAGATATTGAAGGCTCATGAGTACTGGAAAATTAAAAACATAAAGGTTGACTTGGTAATTTTGAATGAAGAAGAGAATAGCTATACAAATCCGCTAAACAGTTTGTTGTATGATGTGTTGGCGGGAAGCCACGCCCATGATTTGATAAACAAGCCGGGGGGTGTATTTGTTCTTAAAGGAAGCAATATGCCGCCGGAAGACATTGATTTGATTTGTGCTGTTTCCCGGATTGTATTAAAAGGAGATGCCGGTGATTTGAGGGAACAGATGAGGTATATTAAAATTCCAAGTTTACCTGAGTTTAAGAGCTTTAAAGAAGAGCCTGTGCATTATGAGCAAAAGCTCAACAAAGATACGGATCTGGCTTTCTATAACGGACTAGGAGGTTTCAAACAGGATGGCAGGGAGTATGTAATTTATCTCGAAAACGGTCACAATACGCCTCTGCCTTGGATAAACGTGATTTCCAACCGCAAATTCGGATTTATTGTTACCGAATCCGGAGCGGGCTACACATGGTATGAGAACAGCCGGGAAAATAAACTTACCCCGTGGTCTAATGACCCTGTAAGTGATACTCCCGGGGAAATTTTGTATATTCTTGACGACCATACAGGAGAAACATGGTCTGTGACTCCGCTCCCTATAAGGGAGGAAGGTTCTTATAAGATAAGGCACGGCTTTGGTTATACGATATTTGAGCATGTAAGTCATGGTATCGGACAGGAAATGACACAGTTTGTTCCTGTTGAGGATAGTGTAAAAATAAGCATTTTAAAGCTTGTTAATAAGACAGATAAACCGAGAAACTTGAGTGTTACTTACTATATACGACCGGTTCTTGGTGTTAGTGACCAGTTTACTGCGACTCAAATAAATACCGAAATAAATTCCCAGGGAGTAGTTTCGATAAGAAACAACTATAATGATGAGTTCCCGGGAAGGGTTGCCTTTGTTGATTCCTCAATAAAGGATAGAACCATAACCTGTGACAGAAAAGAATTTTTTGGAATGGGCAGCATTAAGGCTCCGGAAGCAATAAAACGGGTTTCTCTTTCCGGCACTGTGGGGGCAGGTTTTGACCCTTGTGCCGCCATGAACGTGAATGTAAGTCTTGAACCCGGTGAAGAAAAGGAGCTAATTTTCCTTTTAGGTGCGGGGGAAAATGCCGAAGAAACCGAATATTTGTCAAAGAAATACCGCAAGCTCGAAGAGGTAAAGAAGGCTCTGGAGGAAGTGAAGAAGTTCTGGGAGGAGAAGCTGGGGGCAGTACAGTTCTATACCCAGAACTCCGCAATGGATATTCTTTTAAACGGGTGGCTGATGTATCAGGTGATATCCAGCCGGCTTTGGACTCGGTCGGCATTCTACCAGTCGGGAGGTGCCTATGGATTCAGAGACCAGCTTCAAGACTCTATGGCCGTTACTCATGTGTGGCCTGAAGTTACCAGAGCTCAAATACTGCTTCATTCAAAGCATCAGTTTATAGAAGGTGACGTACAGCATTGGTGGCATGAGGAGAAATATAAGGGAACAAGAACAAGATTTTCCGATGACCTTTTGTGGATGCCCTATGTAACGGAAGAATATATAAAGGTTACCGGAGACTATGAAATTCTTAAAGAGGAGACACCCTTCCTCGAGGATGAGCCGCTAAAAGACTTTGAAGATGAGGCTTACCGTATACCAAGGGTGTCCGAGACAGTTTCAACTCTATATGACCATTGCATCCGAGCCATTAACCGGTCATTAAGGTTTGGAGAACGTGGGTTGCCGCTTATAGGATCCGGGGACTGGAATGACGGAATGAATACCGTCGGAAACAAAGGAAAGGGAGAAAGTGTATGGCTTGGCTGGTTCCTTTATTCAATACTAAAGGGCTTTGCACCGCTTTGTGAAAGAATGGGGGATACGGAACTGGCGAAAAGCTATCTTGAGACAGCAGATAAAATAGTTTTGGCAATAGAAGAAAATGCCTGGGATGGAAGCTGGTACAGAAGGGCATATTTTGACAATGGAGTACCTCTTGGTTCAATACAAAACAGTGAGTGCAAGATTGACTCTTTAGCACAGACCTGGGCAGTTATATCCGAAGGGGGAAATAAGGACAGAATTATTGAAGCGATGAATGCCTTGGAAAACTATCTGGTTAAACGTGACGAAGGACTAATACAGCTTTTGACACCTCCTTTTGATCAAAGCGATCTAGAGCCGGGATATATTAAGAGTTATGTTCCGGGGGTTCGTGAAAACGGAGGACAATATACCCATGCAGCTGCCTGGGTGGTTATGGCTTTTGCAAAGATGGGGGATGGGGATAAGGCTCTTGAACTTTTTGATTTGCTAAATCCAATAAATCACTCGAGAACTGCTATTGAATATTCCAGGTATAAGGTTGAGCCTTATGTAATGGCTGCTGATGTCTATTCCGTACCTCCTCACACTGGAAGGGGTGGCTGGACTTGGTACACCGGGTCGGCAGGGTGGATATACCGGGTAGGATTTGAATATATTTTAGGCTTTAAAAAGCAAGGAGAGTTTCTTGTCATTGACCCGTGCATACCTAAGACCTGGTCCGGTTTTGATATTAAATACAGGTATAAGGATATAGTGTATTTGATTGAAGTTAAAAACCCCGATGGTGTAAACCGTGGAGTAAAAAAGGTTATGGTTGACGGAGCGGAGTGCAGGGATAAAAGGATTCCGCTGATAAGCGACGGAAAAGAACATAAAGTGGAGGTTTATCTGGGATAATTTTTGTAGACAAAAATGATAAGAGAAACTATAATGGAATTGAGTTTTAGCAATATACTGATTAAGGGGTGACTATATGAAGTATTTAGAAGATGCATTCAAATTTTTGGGGAAAAATCTATTGCTGTCAATACCTCTAATTATTATGGTGGTTATACCGAATATTATTCAAGGCAGTACAGATAAGGAAACTGCTACAGAGATGGCAAATCAGATTAATCAATTGTCTTTGAGCGTTACAATGGGTGAAATTTCACCAACCGAATTCCAAATCATGGCATTGGATATTTTGAAACCATTATTTGTACTTATGGCGATTGCCAATGTTGTCTTAATAGTGCTGAGTTTGTTTATAACTCCTGCCACTTACGGGATGGTAAATAAAGCTCTGGAAGAAGAGGATACCAACTTAATTGATTTTTTTCCTCAATTGGGTAAAAAAATTTTTAAGTTTATAATTTTCTCTATAGCAAGTTTTCTTTTGTGGTTTATAATTTCTATCGTTGTTACAATTATTTCGGTATTGATGGTATTTTTAGTTAATGGATTAAGTGAAAAATCATCGGCACTTATGGGACTTGGTATTGTGATTTCAGTACTCTTGGGAGTTGTGGTTTTTTTAGCACTGGTTGCCTTTTATTTTCTTACAATTTATTGGTTCCCGGCCATGGTTATTGACGATTTGCGGGTAATTTCCGCTTTTAAAAAATCCATTGAGGTTGCAAGATCTTATTTCTGGCCGACTGTTGGAATTACAACAATGATTTTTTTAATGGGTTCGATTATTTCCTTTATCATAGCTCTTCCTTTTTCATTGATACCTTATGTTGGAGTTGTCCTCTCAAGCGTGCCAACTGCATTAGCCCAGTTTGTCACGATTGTGTTTGTGCTGATGGTATACCGGGATAAAACCAGTAAGAATCAATTGCAGGATGACGGAATTAATGATACCCCTTATGAACTTATTTGATGCACACCATTACAGAGATTTTTAAAAAGGCTTAACCGTTAATGGTTAAGCCTTTTTAAAGGGTATATATTATTTAAGTGGAGAAAAATGTGGAATAAACTCAATTTTATGGAACATTTTTCTTCGTGTTTATTTAATGGATCTTTTTAAGTACTCTGCAATAAGAAGATCCACCATTCTTCCGTAGCTTCTTACTCCGTCATTTTGCATATTAGCCTTCAGATACGCGTCGTTTATTGAGGATGAGAGATCCTGCAATTGGGTTTCGTACTTTTCCCAGTAGTTGTTTGACGCCTTAATATCGCGGGCTACACCGGCACTAAAGCTTTCCCTCAGTTCAAAGTAATCCTCTGGGCTATATTGATATAAGGCATTGGTCGCATATATCAAAGCCGAAAGGGTGCCCGAATATTGAAAGTCCGGATCAGGATGGGATTTGCAGGCGAGATAGGCAATGTAGTTGGCCTCATCCTCTCGCGAGAAACCAATCTGATGTGCCATCTCATGGCAGGCGGTAAAGGGAAGAGATTTATCGGGAAGGGAGGTGTTTACATTTGCTTCTGTTGTAAAGGGAAAATAGACTCCCCCGATACCCAAGTAGGACATTACCTCAGAGAGCAATACCCCCTTGGGTCTTCCGAATTTGTATGTCAGCTCTGGATATTCGGCTTCAATGTTTTTATACCCTTTATGTGCTCTTTTTAAGGTATTATTTATATCAGTTGAGAGCTTCATTATGCCTTCACTGTCCTCATCAACCAGTTCTCTGAGCTCATTGGTACGTTGGATTAATGCAATACACACCAGTTTTAGTTCACTGACATCGGACGGCTTTGTGTCATAGCCGGCAATGTCTTTAAAGGGAAGCCTCTGATAATTAAAGCCCCAAAGAAGTATAAAGGATAAATACAAAATACTTGATGCTGCAACAATATTTGATATTGCTCTGCCCAATATGCTCCATTTTTCCGAAGGAGATTTTATAATTCTTATTATTGTTCTTACTATCAAAAACAATAAAATTAAGACAGTTGAAATCAAAACAATTTCTGCAACAGATATGGGAATATATCCGAAAAGGAGGTTTAGAGGAATTGTGAGTGCTTTGTATAAACCCTTGGAATAAATATTTTCCGTCAAATGAGGAGAAAAGGATGAAAGATGCAGCAATAGATACCCTAGGGGTATCAGGAGAACAAGCAATAGTTTTTTATGGATTTTTTTAATTTTCATGTTTTCCACCAACTCTCATAATGGGTTATATTATGCATCCCTCTTATATTATAAACAGGATGATTAAATAAAAATCTTTTATTCGTTCAGAAACTGCCAACTGCCCCGCATTGTTTCAAAGCTGAGACCTTTTTTGAGGTGTTCTAAGAATGCATCCCGGTCAATATTTATTGCACCTAAAGACTCTAGGTGCTTTGAATGAACCTGGCAGTCGATTAATAGAAAATCCATTTCCAAAAGCCGTTGCGAAAGAGTAATAAGTGCAGTTTTTGAAGCATTGTCCATAACGGAAAACATTGATTCTCCAAAAAAACATTTTCCAAGGGAAACACCATACAGTCCACCCACAAGAGAACCTTCATGCCAGGTCTCAACAGAGTGGGCAAAACCTAATCGATGAAGGGTGCAGTAGCTTTCAATGATGTCATGGGTAATCCAGGTGTTGTCCTTCCGAAGATCTGAACACATGGTGATTACCTCTTTAAAACAGGTATCAAAGGTTACTTTATACAAATTTTTCTTTAAAAATTTACGCATGGATCGTGAGATTTTAATACTATCGGGATATAGTACACATCTAGGATTCGGTGACCACCATATTATGGGGTCACCTTCACAAAACCATGGAAAGATTCCATTTGCATATGCAAGAAGAAGACGCTTTGGGGAAAGGTCTCCTCCTACAGCTAAAATCCCATCTTCATTGGAAAGGGAGGGGTGGGGGAAAACCAATTCACTTGTAAGTCTATAAACAGGCATTAGTCCATCACCTAAATCTTATTATTCAAAAACCTTAACGAAATCATCAATGTTCAGCTTCAGCCGGACGAACTCACTTTTATTTCACCGTCCACTATATCCACTACTGCGGTTCCTCCCTTAGAAAGCTTGCCGAAGAGAACCTCATCAACAAAGTATGTTTTTATTTTGTCCTGTACAATCCTTAATATTTCCCTGGCACCATAAATAGATGAAAGGCCTTTTTGAGCAAGCCACTTATAGCATCGGGCGGTAACCTTAAGCTTTATTTTTTTGGACTTTAGCTTTTCCTCAAACTGTTTTATAGCCTTCTTGGCGATAAGAATAGCCATGCCCTCATTAATATGATTAAATACCACAATTTCATCAAGTCTGTTCCTAAACTCAGGAGAGAATATCCTATCCACCTCTTTTGATATTGCACTTCTATCAATATTCCTGTTGTCAAATCCTATCATGGTTTTACCAACTTCCCGGGCTCCTGCGTTTGAGGTCATAATCAGTATGGTGTTTCTGAAATCCGCCTTTTTTCCGTTGTTATCGGTAAGAGTGGCATAATCCATTATTTGAAGCAGCACATTGAATATGTCGGGATGTGCCTTTTCAATTTCATCCAGTAGCAGAACGCAATGAGGTGATTTTCTGATGGCATCGGTTAAAAGACCACCCTCCTCATATCCCACATATCCGGGAGGTGCCCCAATTAATCTTGCTACGGTATGCTTTTCCTGGTATTCGCTCATATCAAACCTGATAAGCGGAATACCCATAATTAAAGAGAGCTGTTTTGTGAGTTCAGTCTTTCCTACACCTGTAGGTCCCACGAAAAGAAGGGATGCCACAGGCTTTTCACTTTCATTAAAGCCTGCACGGGATCTTTTTATGGCATTTGCAACAGTTTCAACAGCATTGTCCTGACCGAATATTTGGGACTTAAGCCTTGCATCAAGCTTTTTGAGCATTAATATCTCGTTGCGGGACACGCTTTTTTCAGGAATTTTTGCGATTGAAGATACAGTACGTTCTATATCCTTTTCCCTTACAGAGATCACCCGGTTTTCATCTTCTGAATGAAGACGCACATAGGCACCGGTTTCGTCAATTACATCAATGGCCTTATCAGGAAGATGCCTGTCCTGAATATATTTGGCAGATAACTCTGCGGCAAGGCGAAGGGCTTTATCGGTGTATTTTACTCTGTGAAAACTCTCATACCGGTCTTTAAGTCCCTTAAGAATCTTGAAGGTGTCATCAATTGACGGTTCGGGAACTTCAATTTTTTGAAACCTTCTTGAAAGAGCACGATCCTTTTCAAAATATTTCTTATACTCTTCATAAGTGGTAGAGCCGATAAAACGTAATCTGCCCTGTGTGAGAAAGGGTTTTATTATGTTGGAAGCATCCATTGCCCCATCGGATACGGCACCTGCTCCTACAATTGTATGGATTTCATCTATATACACAATAGCCTTTTCTTGAGCCTCAATCTCTTTTAAGACCTTTTTTATACGTTCTTCAAAGTCACCGCGGTATTTTGTTCCGGCCAGCATACCGCCCATATCGAGACTGTATATTTTACTGTCTTTTAAGGCTTTAGGAACCTTATCTTCCACAATTAGTTTGGCTAATCCCTCGGTGATGGCAGTTTTTCCAACTCCGGGGTCTCCAACATGGATGGGATTGTTCTTGAGCCTTCTTGACAAAACCTGAACCGTACGTTCAATAATATCTTCTCTTCCGATAAGAGGATCTGTTTTTCCCATCCTTGCTTTTTCTGTAAGCTCCGTGGTAAAGTTGCTGAGGAATTCATTTTTTGAAGAAGTGTCTTCATCCATATCAAATTCATAGTATTCTTCATCGTACTCATCTTCTTCCAGTGGAAGTTCTGGTTCCACAGGTCTTATAGAGGTCTCTCTGCTTTTGGGTACTAAAGATACCCCATGGGATATATATTTTAATACATCAATTCTCCTTATACCGTTTTCTTGGAGTATATAGCTGGCAAAAGACTCTTTTTCACTATAAAGAGCAACGATAATGTCTCCAATAAGTATGGTGTCTTTACCGGACGACATACAGTGGTAAGCCGTTGATTGCATTACACTGTTTACACCAAGAGATTCAATTGGCTCCCTGTTTTCAACGATATCCATGTTTTCAGTAAAAAAATTTAACAAATCACTCTTGATTTTTTCAATTTTCCCACCGCAGCTTTCAATTATATCTCTGCCCTCATCAAAAAAAAGGGAGGCATAAAGAATATGCTCAGGAGTAAAGTATTCATGATGTTGGTGCTTTGCTTCATTATAGGCTGCGATTAATATTTTATTGGCTATGTCATCTAATTTCATTAACCTTCACCGTCCCTTTACCATAATAAAATCCTAGTTATCATAAGTATATAAGATTTACAGCTACTCCGGTTCCATAACAGCCGCAAGAGGAAAATCCCTTTCATTAGCCATTTGTTCAACCTGTGCTATTTTAGTCCGAGCTATATCAAAGGTATATACTCCAACGACACCTTTTCCTTTTTGATGCACATCAAGCATAATTCTTGTTGCATCAGCAGCAGTTTTGTGAAAAATAGCAATCAATATCTCAACAACGAAATCCATTGTTGTATAGTCATCATTTAGCAATATAACTTTATACATATTAGGCTTTTTAAAATCAACAGTGGTTTCTTCCTTGTATATTGTTTTTTTCCCCACAAAAAGCCACTCCTATCCGACAAAACCTTATTTCTATAATAGAATTATAACAAATAAGATTGGTTTATTACAACTATTATTGGCTTTTGGTTTTTTAATCAAGGGGAATATAAATCTTAAATTAACTAAAAATAAGGGTATGAACGGATATAAGTTTGAATTGGGTTTAAAAAAACTAAAAGATTGGTTTTTTTTATCTAAATATACTAAGTATATGATTATTGGAATAGTAACGGGTATGGCAAACGGGCTTTTTGGTTCGGGAGGCGGGACTGTAGCGGTTCCGGCAATGGTTTTGTTATTGGACGAAGACGAACATATAGCCCATGCAACTGCTATATCAATTATTCTGCCTTTAACCTTTGTAAGTGCTTGCCTTTATATCTCAAATAACTTTGTGGACTGGGGTTTGACAATAAAAGTTATGCTGGGAGGCATATTGGGAGGTTATTTAGGTGCGAGGCTGCTTAATATTTGTCCGTCGCATGTTTTGCGGAAAATATTTGCGGTTTTTATGATAGCGGCGGCTGTCAGAATGATTTTATAGCGAGGTGACAAAATAATGCTACTTTTTTTAATAGGTCTTGCCTCGGGAATAATAAGCGGTATGGGAATAGGAGGAGGAACCATTCTTATTCCGGCCTTGGTGATATTTGTCCATCCAGACCAGCACATAGCTCAGAGTGTAAATCTTTTATTTTTTATACCTACGGCGATAATTGCACTTATTGTGCATATAAAAAATAAAAGGGTAAACTTTAAGATATCAATTCCCATTGCGGTTTTTGGGCTAATAGGTGCTTATTTGGGTTCTAAAATTGCAATTTCTTTGCCGGGAAATTCTTTGAAAAAGTATTTTGGGGTTTTTCTTTTTATACTGGGTTTCTATGAAATGATTAGAAGGGATAAAGTTCGTGATGTAGCAAAGGAAGTCCTTCATGAGAATAAGGATAAGAACAATAACGAAAGAGGATAATATATGGGATAAATATAAAAACCGGGATACGCAGAGCAATGATTGTGGAGACAAATATAATTATTGTAATAATTTATGGTTTTTTGGTATTGGCATATGCAGTATTATAAGGTATAATAACCTGAGTTTTGCAGCAAAATGGATTAAAATGAGCCCGAAACCATTGAAATTCAAAGGTTCTAGGGCTCTTTAGTTTCACAAAAAGTTGTAGTGTATTTTTCATTTTTTTGTTTTGGCTAAAATTTTTTTAATGTCA
>JAAYTO010000175.1 GCA_012523755.1 Clostridium sp.
AAATGAAAAAAATTTTTAAAATCACTAAATGCAAATGACATTGTGCCATTTTTTTATTAAACAAAAAAGCTTGAAAGCCAGTGATCTCAACGGGTTTCAAACTTTTTATTCTTCGCAAGTGTCAAAGACGGGATTATACCATAATACACATATTAAAACCACCTTATTTAACACTAGGGATGCATTAAATAAATGTGGGGAAAGATATCCAGAAACTTAAGTTTCGCAGGTTACAGAGTCTGTTAATACCGCGTAGAAAGGGATGCATGTTATTTAATAAAGAAAAATACAGACGAAACATTGTGAAGCAAGTTTTATCATGTACTTTATTATGGCGTTTTTTACAAGTAACAAATTCACATAAACATGAATATTATATATTAATCCGCCCATAAGGAGGTTGTATTATGTCAGACTGTATCGTTGATGCTCTAGATACAACTACTAAACTCTCTTTATTAGTCTCTTGCCTTCACTTCTACTGTATAGTCGCATTATATGCGATCACAGCTGTATAACAATATAATCACTTATGGTAATGGAAAGGAGGGTTTATAATGGCTGAAGAAAGAGGTTTTGATTTTTTTGGATGCAACAGTGAAATTTTGTTCTTCATACTTGTATTCTTACTTTTGTTCTATAACGGCAAAGGATGTAGAGATTAATAATTTCACCCAATTGAAAAATAGTTGTTTCAGCAACTACATGCTACCTAAGATAACCTGACCTAAGGCAAAAGGGGCTTAATGCCCCTTCTGCTTTTATATATATTTCAAAGTCCTAAACTCTGTGCTTTTTTTACCGCTTCATTGTAAAAATAATCCTGGCAGTTAAAATTCTCTTTGCCCCGCCTGTCAATCTTTATGTAGTTTCCGTTCATGTCAAGCATCTTACCCTTTTCAGAATCCTTAAGATAAACCTTGAGCATTTCTTTCAATCGTAAAACAAGCTCTTTATCCTCAACCGGAAACAGCACTTCAACCCTGCGGTCAAGGTTTCGCCCCATCCAATCTGCACTGGACAAATAAATCAATTCCTCACCGTCATTATAAAAGTAAAAGATCCTCGAGTGTTCAAGGTATCTTCCCACTATGCTCTTTACCCTGATATTATCACTCAACCCTTTAATGCCCGGTCTAAGACAGCATATTCCCCTGACCAGAAGATCTATCTCAACGCCAGCATTAGATGCATCATACAACTCATTTATTATCTCTTCATCTACAAGAGAATTAATTTTAACAATTATCCTTGCCTTTTTTCTTCTGCTTGCATTTTCAGCTTCCTGCCTTATAAGCCGTTTAAATCTATCCCTTAAAGTCACGGGTGCAACATCTAACTTATACATCCTGTTTAACCGTGAATAACCGGAAAGCATGTTGAATATAGCCGATGCATCGGCTCCGAAATACGGATTCGAAGTAAAAAGCCCAATATCGGTATAAAACCTTGCGGTTATATCATTATAATTTCCGGTACTTAAATGCACGTATCTTTTGATGCCATCCTCCTCCATCCTCACAACAAGAAGTATCTTGCAATGGGTTTTAAGTCCGACCAGTCCGTATATTACATGGCATCCCGCCATTTCCAGACGTTTTGCCCAGATAATATTGTTTTGTTCATCAAACCGTGCTTTCAACTCAACAAGCACCGTGACCTGTTTTCCGTTCTCTGCCGCCTGTGCCAATGCTTCTACTATCGGAGAATTGCCGCTGACTCTGTACAGCGTCTGTTTAATTGCCAGTACCTTGGGATCGTTGGCAGCCTGTCTCACAAACTCCATAACCGGCTCGAATGAATGATAAGGGTGATGAATAAGAATGTCCTTTTCCGAAATCACCTCAAAGATATCCTCCCTGCCCCAGAACTCCAGCACAGGCTGCTGGCGATGAACCGGGTACTTTAGATGATTATACTCTGGGAGGGAATGTATTTTCATGAGAAAAGTCAAATCTAAAGGCCCTTTTACTTCGTATACGGTTTCCCGCGGAGCCTCCAACTCATCAATCAGGATTTCCAACAGATCAGGCTCCATACCATGTTCAATTTCCAGCCTGATTACCATTCCCCATTTTCTCTTCTTAATATACTGCTGAATCGCTTCTAGAAGGTCTTCCGCTTCTTCTTCGTCAAGACCTTGATCCGTATTCCTAGTAATCCGGTAACATGCCATGGTTATAATATTGTGACCGGTAAAAAGTGTATCAATATACATTTTTATTATGTCCTCCAGCAGAATAAAGCACTTTTTCCCTTCTTTTGAAGGAAGCTCAACCAGTCTTTCGAGGACAGAAGGTACCTGTACCATAGCAAATACAGGTTCTTCTTCATCCCCTTTGTTTTCAAGAAGAATGGCAATATTAAGACTTTTGTTGAGTACAAGGGGAAAAGGTCTGCTCCTATCAACCACCATAGGAGTGAGTACCGGATAAACAGTATTTTTATAAAACTCATCCACAAAACCCTTCTGCTTATCATTAAGATCTTCAGGTTTTAAAAAAATTATTTTTTCCTTCTTAAGCCCGAGTATGATTGAACGGTTATAACAATTGTACTGGTCACAGACCATTCTGTATGCTCTGACTGAAATCAAATTAATCTGTTCCCGAGGCGTAAAACCTGCAATATCAGGCTCGTTAAATCCTGCAAGCATCTGATCAAACAAAGATGCCACCCTTACCATGAAAAACTCGTCAAGGTTTGAGCTTACTATAGAAAGGAACTTAACCCTTTCAAATATGGGATTCTGACTGCTGTTACAGGCCTCATTCAGCACCCTCTCATTAAACTCAAGCCAGCTAAGCTCACGGTTAAAATAATTCCTTTTTAGCTCGTATTCCAGCTTTTTCATACTAAATCATCCTTTGTGCTTTATTACAGGCTTATTTCCCATTACTTCCTCAAAAAAATTAGAATTGCTGTTAAAGCTCCATTCCTCCAACAAAATATCCTCTTTTGACCACAGGACAAATTCCAGCTCTTTTCCATGCTTGCGTATCTCAACCTTCTCTATTTTTTGCTTATGAGATATATCCATTGCCTCAGCTATTCTTAAAATAACCGCCAGCTTAGAGACAATTATCTGATCTCGGGAGCTTAGCATGGAATAATTATCATGGGACAGGTTTGGAATTTCATCACTGTGATATCTTGCAATGTTTGCCACAAGGCTTAGTTCGCGGTCTGAAAAACCCATTATATCTTGAAAACGAATTATATTATATGAGTGAACATCGTGATTATTGTGGTTTACATACTTTCCAATGTCATGGAGTATTGCTGCCACCCGAAGATATAACCTCTCCTTCTCACCCAACATATGAATTTTTTTCATCTGATCGAAAATTGACAGGGAAAGCTTCTCAATATAACTGGAATGAACCTTGTCAATGGAATACTTTTTCCCGATAAACCAAACAGAACTGACTATATCGTCATTAGCCTCTTTTCTTCCAACAGTATTAAACCTTTCATCTGCCATATGTGCCAAAAGCCCGTGTCTTAACGAAACCATAGGGGCATATATTCCTTCG
The DNA here is from genome assembly GCA_012523755.1 of Clostridium sp. GTDB lineage: Bacteria > Bacillota > Clostridia > Acetivibrionales > Acetivibrionaceae > Hungateiclostridium. The sequence continues at coordinate 3,537 of JAAYTO010000175.1, forward strand.
GCATCTGTCATGTCAAGAAAGCTGTTGAAAAGAATGACCGACGGTAAAAGAATCTCGGCCTGATTCCTGCCAAGATCGTATTCATCAATTATTTGTGAGGTTGTAAGGCTATGCACCTTAGAATACAACTTCTTAAGCTCATCCTTTTTTATGTAATTTCTGCTGCCATTTGATTTGTCGATGCATAGATTTATAATAGTTTTTAATTCCCCACCGAGTCCGACAAAGCTATTAATCTTAAACTCCGGCAAAATTAACTTTAATGAATCAATTCTACTATCAATAAACTCTTCCATAAGACTTGGAAAGTCAAGAGTCCTCTTTTCTAAATCTGCTAGAATCTCACGAAGTCTTAAAGAGCCTACTTTGATATACTCGGTAAATTTGAGGCTTCCTTCACTGTATACCGATATCTCCACTCCGCCCGAGCGTATATCCGCAATCAAGGTTCCTTTTCCGGCAAACCTCTTTTCATCGGACATATAATTGCGGATGGCCTTATACATCAAAAACCTCTCCTGGGCATTATTAATCACTTCAACCTCAAGCCCGGATCTTATCCTGATCTGTTCGAGTACATATTCCCTGTTTTGTGCTTCTCTAATACCACTGGTACTCACAGCCCTGTAGTTTTTAAGCTTGTAGTCCTGCATCAACCTGTTAAAGCCTTTTAGCGTCTCGCAGGTGTCATGAATGGATTGTACCTGAATTCTTCCAAAAGAAAAGGTGTCCTTGCCTATTTGCGTAGGCTTATATAAATCCTCAAGAGGAGTCACCTGACCGTCGGATGTAACCTGTGCAATAATCATTCTAAGAGAATTAGAGCCTACATCAATTGCAGCCATTATATCAAACCCGTCCCTTTGCATATAAGACTACACCCTTTCCACAAAGCTATACTCTATTATAGTAAATATTATATCATTATAAACCTTTATCGTAAATATTTTGCTAATATGCGGGTGCATTAAATAAATGTGAAGAATAATATACGCCCTATTTTCCACGGTGAAATCATGAAGGAAGATTAAGCCATGGCATAAATTACAGATAAACTTTATTGAGCCTTTGTAGTAAGATGTTACCCATAGATAATGAAAAGTGGGGTTATACTAAATGGGTAAGAAATTATACAAAGGGAGC
>JAAYTO010000010.1 GCA_012523755.1 Clostridium sp.
AACATTTTCTCTATCATCAGAAGTTAGAGAGTACAAGTGTGTTTTTATTACCTTTTGAGATAAGAGAAAAAGGAACTTCAACCAGTTAAAGCTTGTAGAGTTAAGAAAACGATAAACAACATCCTTACTAAAAAGATTTTCTGTAGTTTTGCTTTGTAGATACCTGTAAAGGTTCTTCGCCGAGAATACTAACGTAAACAAGAACTTTAGTACTGAAAGTGGAGGAAACCCTTTATCCTTATAGAAATTACACTGCTTCAAAATATCGCCTATTTTAAAGGTTTTGAAAAAATTATTTATTGTTGTTGATAATTGCTTTTCTTCTTTGACTTTTTGTGATAACATAGTGGTATAAGAATCTCCTTTTATGTTGATTTTAGGGTTTTGTCACTTCTATTATATCATAAAAGTGAAGATTCTTGTATTTTTTATTGCCCAAAACTATTGAATTTTCAAGGTTCACAGCACATTTTTAATGTGCGAAAGTTGAGTTCTTAATAAATATGAATAAATAAAAAAAGCGAAAAGATAGTCGAACCCTTCCGCTATTTGTTTATTTCAGCATATACCCTATTCATAATTAGTCTTTTTATTAAACTGAGGATTAATCACAATTTTGAAAGCATAAAATTCGAAAGGCATGTTTGTGAGCCTTGTGAGTTAAGGAATCAATACCATTTTTTTAGTTTTCCTATAATGAATTTTATTAATTTTAATAATTTTACGAAACACCACACCGAAAGCTGCATAAGCAAAACCAATATAACTACTACCGTAATACCTATATACCTTGCCGATGGATCATAGTATGAGTGCGACCCATCCAAATCAATCCCAAGTAGCCCTATTCCATACGCATCTCCGGGAGAATATAAAAAAATCAGTGCCGTATAGAATACTAGACCAAGCAACCAGAAACGCATTTTATCTGAAAAAGCAATCATTGCTATTAGTGTAATTATCACCGTAGTGATGCACAGTACTGCTGTTGCTTCGTTTCTTCTCCCAAACACTTTACTATATAATAATGGAATAATTAAGAATTGAAGCACATATAAAATGAAATCTGATAATAAAACCTTTAATATAGCTTTCCTCATAATACATCTCCTTTTTTAATATGCCAGCGAGAACTATTGAACTCGCTGACATATTATGTATAGACTATACACGGTCAATAAAATTGTTATATACTATCAAATAATAGGTTATTGTCAAATGCGGATGTGTCATCCCACCAATTACTACAGCTCCACTTGATGCAATAAAAGAGGCTTTTGCTTTCGCATACTTTCCTTTAACGTCGTGGCCTGTCATAGGACCCACAGTGGGATCAGATGCCATATTAGCCAGCATCTGCATAAAATACGCAGGACAGTAGTTTATTTCGACATGATACGGTTGCAAAAAACCTCCTCCGACAATGCTAAGTTTACAGAATCTTAGGAGTTTTTCGTTTTTTAAAGTGTCTGTTAATTTTTGTAATTCTCTCTCTGCTCCTGCGTATGTGGTGTGACCAAGATTGTTTTCCCATACCTTTCCGTCTGATGAACTATCCAAAATATACAACTCATTGCGGTTACTTGCAATTTTTTTAAAAGTATTTAAAGTACGCTGAGTTCCCCTGTCATTGTTATAGTCGTCCCCTGTAAGCCATTCCCATGTCCCTTTTTGAGCCTTTCCCCATTTATTTTCATAATGATCTTGGACACTTATGCTTTTTACTATCCCATATTTTTTAAATCCCCAGGTTGAAAGAGGAAGGTATGGGATAATATCATCTTCGTTAACAATATTAAATATAGTCTTATAATTTTCTGCATTACTATCCGTCGTAGAACTTGCACCGGCAAAAGTATAAGTGAATGATGTAAAATTAGGATCTTTTTCATAATATGCACCAAGCAAGTTAGCTATTCCACCACCGCGGGAATGTCCTGTTATTAGCATAACTCTCTGTCCCGATGTCAACGAGTGGCGAGACAAATAATCGTCAATTTTTCTATGATTCTATTTGCAGCAACATCAAATCCTTTGTGATTGTTCTTATTTTTCCAATGAGGATGACTATAACCGGTAGCATTGTAGTATTCACTGATATCTGCACCAACATCAAAATTACTTGACCATTCAGTGTTTGTTCCGTTTGTACCACGAACGATAACCACAATTATTTCTTTTGTTAATCCTTTATAAGTAACACTACGATGTCCAATTACAAATTCAGAGCAATCGTCAACGTCTACGCCATAATCCGAACCATTGATATCAATGTCTTCTACATCCTTCAGTCCAAACAGTGAACAAAATGCTGTAGGATCGTCAGAACCACCGGTTATTCCCCTAGTCACTTTCAGATATGTATTGTCATATATTTCACCAACATATAACGAAGTTAAAACGGCCAAATCTTTTTTATAAACAGTATTGCTTTTAAACAGCAAACTATAATCCACAACAAACTCAATATTTTCCGTGCTTTCCCTTGAATGCTTACCTTCTTTCCAATAAAGTTTACCCACAAAAGAATTGCTCTTTGGAAACGGGTCAGGTGTAACAGTTTTTCCATCGTAATCCTTCTTGCCATCAGGAATCCCGTCATAATCAGTATCAAGTAAAACGGGGTTTGATATATAATTCCAAACGGTTATTTTAGTTTTTCCCGTATAATATTCTTCAGGGATTTCGTATCTGTTAATTAATGACCTGATATATGGCATCATATCCTTTTCAATGCTTTCTCCCAACTCCTGTGCATCAGTTAATCCGTCTTTGTCTGTGTCATTAGTTGAGGCATTAGCAAGGGCATCGCTGAGTTTAACAGCTTGAAAATCATTGAGAAACACCCATTCTCCACCCTCATTAGTAGTTTTGCCCACTTTATCGGCAAGCTGTAATAATATATCACTGAAATTTCCATTTATGTATCCAAACAGCCCGCCTGTTTCGTCTGTTAACAATGCATAATTGCTTTTACTAGATGCTATAACTGACACAATTATGCCGTCGTTTACAAGTAAACTTACCATTTCATTCATGTTTGAAATTCCGTAACTATTGTTTGTCTTAAATCCTGCATCCGTAACAAGGACAATAAACTTCGTTGCATCTCCACGCCAATCAAGTCTGCGGGCCATCTCCAGTCCATCAATTGGAGTTTCCGGGGTATCTCCACCCCCATTTACTGTCAGTGTATTTACATTGCTTTTAAATGAATTCACATTTGTAAACCAGTTAGATGTCATATTTTTATGAAGTTTGGTGCTGTTTACTCCATCAACGGTTATATCGCGAAATTCAATAAGTGAAAAATTCGCATCGACATTATATTCATTAACCAATTTATCAGCAAATATATTTATATTGTTTTTTACACCTGCTATAGCACTGCTCATGGAACCAGTGGTGTCAATAACAAATACTATATCCGCTTTACCCGTTGCATTAGAACTTACCGAGAAAGTATTGATACTTTGTGTCAACGGAGAAGTCATCGCAAATTGGGTCGAAAACAAATCATCTGATTTTGTACTATACTTTTCCCTTTGCTCAATAACATTTCCCTCATTATCATAAAAGTAATCAAAATCATCTTGAGTTATTTGAATTCTATCCATTTTCATATCAAGTACAGAAAATGATTCCGTCAAAGATTCGTCAGATTCAATATTTGCAAAAACATCAATACCTAATCCTTTTAAGAACTCGTCAAGGTCTATAACAAAGTACATGCCGCTACCGGTAATTTCACCGGAAATCACTTTTTCATCTTCATCTATATCAGTATCAATAATCTCTAAGCCGTCTTCACCAAATGATACAATTGTCAGGTTCCTTAAATCTCCTGTATATGCCTGACTGTACGTAAACGAAAGAGTTAACGGCACCTCATACGAAGTATAAACATTTATTACATCACTCAAAACTGCACGATTATCCTCAAAAATATAACTGTCTGACTTTTCTAAAAATACGTTCTTTGAAATATCACCCGGTACATTACCTGAAATAGATGGAACCAGCCAATTGTCACTATTTAGCAAAGCATCATCTTTAACAGTGTCAGAAGCAACTTGATAGAACTCTTTCTCATTATCAGGCGTTGTATCATCTGTTTTTACTTTATTGGGATTCAGCCCAAGTTTTATTTCTTCATAATCTGTTAATCCGTCACCATCAGTATCGACACTTAATGGATCAGTACCATAAATATTAACTTCTTCACCGTCACTAAGTCCATCACCATCAGTATCCCATTTGTCAGGACGAGTTCCCAATTCTTGTTCTTGAATATTAGTTAGACCATCTCCATCAAAATCTTCATCGGCATCTGATATACCGTTTTCGTCTGTGTCAACTAACAAAAGGTCTGTAGTGAGGTATGAAAACTCAAAAAAGTCCTTCAACCCATCCCCATCTGTATCATCTTTAGTTTTATCCAGACCAAGAATCTCTTTAATCTCGTCAGGTAAATCATTCTTACTTGGAGTAGGTGTAGGTATAGGTTGTGAAGTAGGTGTTTTTTTGGGTTCTGAGCCACCCTTATCGCTATTGCCACTTCCACTATGAGATGATGTCGAATTTGATGTAATGATTGTTTTGCCAGGCTGTATTTCACCGTTATTCTTTGTTTTGACTGCACCGGCTTTAGCATCCACTGAAATTTTCGTAGGCACAGTAAGAACTTCGACACCGTTCTTGGCTTTTTCTGTGACAATAACACTTTTAACAATGCCATCTCCACTTATTACGACTTTGCTTGCATTGATGTTTACATTTTGAACAGTGCTGCCTTTTTCAACTGAGAGTTTTACATTTTCACCGTTAATATCAATATTATTGACCGATGCATCAGTTAACGTAACCTCAGCATTACCGAGAATTATAAGACTTGCAACTTTACCTGTTATAATTACTTTTGAGCCTTCCGAAACTATAACTGTATCGAAATCACCATCAAGATGCACAGCTTCACCGAATGGCTTGTTTACCATCGTTGATGAAACTGGATTACCACCTATTACCTTAATCGAATCAGAACCGCCACCATATACTATCAGTGCTCCATTTATTGTTACATTATCAAGTGTTACTTCTCCATCGCCTACGCCTTGCCCAACTATTAAATTTTCCTTCACAGTAGTGTTTTTTACTGTTACGCCGGATTTACGAATAATAAGCGATTTTTCATATGTCTCGTCACTAACAGAATTATCTGTAATTTCGCTTGTAGTATTTTCGATCACCTGCATCGCTTCGGCACGGGTATAAACCGCTTTAGGATCAAAAATATTGTTTCCTTTACCTACAATATACCCTGATTTTTGAAATGCATTTACATAAGGTTTATACTCCGAATCAATCGACTGATTGTCAGCAAAAGTCGTCTCTCCTTCTATCGGAGCAATATTGTACGCTACGGCTATGTACTTTATGGCTTGTTCCCTGCTAACTGTTTTGCTTGCATCAATTTTGTCGGCTTTTTCAATTATATCGGCTGCAATAGCTTTTTCAACGGGTTCATCAGCCCAGAGTGGAATTACTTCTGCCTCAACCCTTTCGGTATACCCAAAACTTTTTGACAGGATAGCAGCCAATTCTCCCAGTGTGATTCCTTTGCTTGGGAAAAAGTAACCGTTCCCATCACCTTGCAGAACACCGTACCCATCACCAGACCACTTGGCAATTACCTTGCTTGCCCAATGAGTGGACGGTACGTCGATATAGTTGTTAGTCGCAGAAAATATCAGCGACGTGCTGTTCATGATGAACACAAACACGAGTAACAACACAAGTGCTTTCTTAACTTTTTTCACAATAGATACACCCCTATTTTAATTAAAATACACCTTTTGTGTGCATTTTTATATGCCATAGACATGGTTTTTTTGTCTTATATTGTCTATATTATACATTATACATTCATTATTTTTCAATAATAAAAATCTTGTTTAGTGATGTATTGTAACATTTTAAACATACATTTGCATTTTTTTAGATGGTGAACCAACCTTTTTGACTGCCATTTGCTCCACTGTTTTGCAGCTACATTATAAACCATAGAGCTTGAAACCAAAATATAAACTGGATTTCAAGCTATTTTTATTTAAAAAAATGTGAAAATAATAGTAGCGTATTTTAACGAATTATGGTATGATAGATATATATTTA
>JAAYTO010000176.1 GCA_012523755.1 Clostridium sp.
ACTTGTCACTCTCATATCTGAATTAAAGAACTGTTGTAAGGATATTTTGTTTGGCATTATTATACCCCTGAAACTATTATTTTATAAGTAACATTATACTACATTTTAGAGGTTAATTCAACCAAATTTGCGGAAGAGCCCAATTATAATAGAGATGGAATCCAGCTTTAACTTTGGTTGGTCGATTTATGATCTGAAACCGGGGCTCACCCAAAATATTAATAATTCTGTCAATAACGGCAAGGTTATCAGCAGTGAGGATTTCAAATGGAAAGGATATGATGCTGTACGCATTACTGTTTCAGGACAAAACAAAGCAGACGGAAGTTATATAAAGCAGCAGGTTATTGCCGTTAATTACAATGGGATTTTGGTTATATTTACATATGTTGGGGAGACCGCGACTTTTGACTCAAAATTAAATGAAGCAAATAAAATAATCGACTCATGGGATCTGCCGATTTTTGGATAAAAACGGAAGTCCAATAAAATAGTTCAGTTTTATAAAGAAAAATAGCTATGCTTTAATGCAATAGCTTTTTTCTTTTCGAATTTTTATTATATAACTATTTTCGTGGCAGAAAATACATGATATACTTTAACGTATAAATGTGTATGTTGGAAAAGTGTTTTGCCAATTATAAGGCTTAGTGAGGGAGATGAATATGGGGATTATAAATTTATTTAGAAGAAAAGAAGATATTCTGGATACGGTGTTTTCTCAACTGAATAACCCATTACAAGAGATAAGGGAAGATGCGTTAAGTAAGCTTGAGAATCTCCAACTAAGTGTGGAACAAGGCTTGCGAGTATTGGAAATGGCTAAAAACACATTTCCACCATCAAAATATGACTGGCAGGATATATCCGCTCAACTAATAGATATATGTGCGGTAAAACCCTATGTAGAATATATCAACAAGGTTGAGTATATATATGATGAGCTCAATCCCAATGCGAAGGTGTCTGCACTGCAGTTTTTATCTACTTACGAGAGTGAGCAGGCGTTGATTATATATCTTAAGTTGCTTGCGAGAGGCTATGATGAACTGAAAAGTTTGCCCTATGGAAGTTTGTATGAAAGACCTAGGTTTCCCCAAATACTTTTCCCGGGGCTTTTGAAATTTATTGATAATAAAGAGATAGTAAGTCAGATATACCTCATTTTATTGAATTACTTTAACTATGATTTGGTTGATGAGACTACATTAGGGGATTATAAAAAAACGATTGTAAGTGACATTATAGACATGGCAGAAAAAGTTACCGGTTATGCTTTGAAAAAAAGCACAGTGTCAATATGGGATGATGATGAATACCTTTCTTTAAGGAATAAAGCAGGTATTTATTTTGACCTTGCCGGCTATATTAAGGATCCTAGGGTAACCCTTGCCCTAAAAGGAATTATGTGCATAAAGGATATGAAATTGAAGATGTTTGCGGCAATGTCTCTATTGCAGCACGACTACGGACTGCAAGAAGAAGACGTGATTGATATAGCAAGCGATAGTGAAGTGAGGAACTGGTTTTATGAGAGCCTTGTTAAGATTGGAAAGGATGAAATATATCCTGAGCAGTTCAAAAGCCAAAAGTGTTTTGCCGAATCTGATATGGTTGACTGGCTCGTATATCCCACAGAATTAGGAAGAGTTCCTGATAAAATAGAGCTTATGAATGTGTTTCAAGAGGGAGATATGGAGTATTATCTTTTTAGATTCAGATGTGACAGTAAAAAGGACTGGGAAAAGGTGGGATGGATGGCGGGCTTATCGGGTCCGTTCAGTAAAAAAAACTGTCCAACTACAGTGGCAGAGGGGCATACTTTCAGCCGGTTTGAAGAGTGGGACAGTAAGACTCCGCAAGAACATTTTTCAAACATAGTCGGTAATATCAGAGATTATTGGTCAAGTGTGGCAGATGATTTACAGTGATAGGTAAAGTTATATAGATTGAATTAACGGGGGAAATTACAGGATACTAAGGTTTCCAGTTCTTGTAGGGATTGTGTACAAGGTTTGAGTTAAAGTACTCAGGCATACCTGTGACTTCCTTCCCAATCCAATGGGGTCTATTGAATTTAGTGTTTTCATCCGGAAGCTCAATTTCGGCAATAACCAGTCCAAGGTTATCACCGAGAAATTCATCAATTTCCCAGACGAATCCTTCGAAAGAATACTTATATCTGAGTTTTTCTATAATAGGTTTCTTGCATAGGTCTTCCAGCATTTCCTGGGCATCATCCACGGGAATTTCGTACTCATATTCGGGTCTTGTAGCACCTTGAGATTTTCCTTTAATGGTTATATATCCCCTGTTATCGCATATCCGGACTCTAACTGTGCGTTTCATGTCGGAGCTTAAGTATCCTTGCCGGTATAAAACTCCTTTAGATAATTCTTTGTATGCATCACTCTCAACAATAAACTTTCTTTCAATTTCTTTTCCCATAGGGTAGTCCTCCTTAATTGTGGGTGCATATTATTTTTCTTCACATTTATTTAATGCACTCCCTAATTGTAATATATATAGCTACAAAACTTTATGTAACTAAAGACTTTTGAAACTAGAATAATTATACCACGGACAGCAATTTAAATCACTTTACTAAATCCCATGCAATGCCTTTTAAAATAGAATTTATTGTATTATAATAAGTAATAATTATTACTGACTAATAAAAAGGGGAATTGATAGTTTATGAACTTCAAATTTAAGATAGGTACCAAGGCTTTATTTGGCAAAGGGTGTATAGAAAGCAATAAGGCAGTGTTTAAGGAGTTTGGGAGAAAGGCTTTTATTGTCACGGGAAAAAAGTCTGGGAAAGCAAGCGGAGCTCTTGCGGATGTGGTTGAGGCACTGAAGGAGTGTGGAGTTGAGTATAGGATTTATGACAGGGTTTTGAACAATCCTACTCTTGAAAATGTAAAAGAAGGAGGGGAGTTGGCAAGGGAGTTTGGTGCCGATTTTATCATTGGAGTAGGGGGAGGCTCTCCGCTGGATGCATCAAAGGCGGTTGCGGTTCTGGCATGCAACAGTATTGAGCCTGTGGATTTATATAAAAACGTGTTTGAAAACAAGCCATTGCCGATTTTAGCAGTTCCCACAACAGCGGGAACCGGAAGCGAAATAACCCCTTATTCGATCCTAACAAGGAATGATATAAAAACAAAAAAGAGTTTTGGAAATGAGGATACATTTCCTGCGTTGGCATTTATTGATGCACGGTATACCGAAACCATGTCCTACCAAACAACGGTAGATACGGCTATGGATGCGTTTACCCATGCCCTTGAGGGCTATCTCGGAAGAAAAAGCACTCCAGTCAGTGATATACTGGCAGTTGAGGCCATCAGGATATTCGGGGAATGCATTGACAGTCTTTTAAACAACCGGCTCAATTTTGAAGTGAGGGAGAGGCTTTTGTATATGTCAATGCTTGGGGGAATGGTCATTTCCCATACCGGTACCACAATAATACATGGATTGGGTTATTCCCTCACGTATTTTAAAGATATTCCCCATGGAAGGGCTAACGGTTATTTTGTCAGGGAGTACTTAAAGTATAATTATGAGGCTGCTGGAGAAAAGATAGATAATGTACAAAAGTTTTTAAAGGTATCGTCCATTGATGAACTGGGGGATATAATAGACAGACTTCTTCCCTGTAGCTTATCTTTGAGTGATGAAGAAATTGAGGTGTATGCAGGTCTTGCAATGCAGCAGAGGAGCACTTCTTCCAATGCTAGGACAGTAGTGGAGGAGGATCTTAGGGACATATTGAGAAAGGTTTTTAAAGGTGAGGGAAATTGAGTTTTATGAAAATAGGAGTTGTATCGGATACGCATATACCTTCTAGAGCAAGAACCCTTCCTAAGGCACTTGTGGAAGGGCTTTTTGGGGTTGATCTCATTATACATGCCGGAGACCTCTTAAAGGATTATGTGCTGTACGAGCTTGAGGAAATAGCACCGGTAGAAGCGGTGGCGGGAAATAATGACGATGATTATATACAGAGCATGCTGCCCCATAAGAAGGTCATAAATGCCGGCAGATTCAGGATAGGGATTACTCATGGCTCTGGTGGGGGAAGTATTACTTTAAATAGAGTTATGACGATGTTTGGAAGAGATGATGTGGACTGTGTGGTTTTTGGACACAGCCATATACCCTTTAATGAGAGGATTAACGGCATATTATATGTGAACCCCGGTTCTCCCACTGATAAAAGGTCGCAGAAGCATTATTCCTATGGGATTATAAAAGTGGATGATTTGGACATTAGTGCAGAAATAAAGTATTTTTAGACATAAAACTATTGTTTGATATTGAGCTTAATATGGGGTAAGAAAATTTTTCTACAACTGAAAAAGTTCTTCAAACTAAGGCGTTGTAAAAAAATTAACAGGAGGATGTGAATAACCCATGGTTAATGCAAGGATTATTTATATTGATGATATGCATAAAGCACAGGAGGAAATACGTAGAATAGGTGTGGATGCATCAAGCATACCTTGGCTTTCGCCGAAGGCGTTGTTTATAACTATGAAGCTTGAGAACATAAGCACCTATGCAGCCAACATAATAAAACAGGAGATGCTGGGCAAGGGCGGCGATGCCGCGGTAAACAGAGGTGTGGCCAACTTTAGCGTTGAAAGCTCCGATGTTCTTTTGATGGGTACATATGGCCAGTATAAAAGACTGGTTTACAAGCTTGGCATGCAGAGTGGGAGCCTTAAAAAGATTGCCGACGAAATTCAGAGGCTTTTAGAAGGGCTGAATCAGGGAAAGCCGAAGCATTTTGAGTGTGGAAAGTACAGGCTTCCGATGGAAGAGAAAACCTATGTAATGGGAATTTTAAATGTGACGCCGGATTCTTTTTCTGACGGAGGCAAATATATTAAGCTGGACAATGCTATGAAACGGGCTAAAGATATGGTGGAACATGGTGCCGACATTATAGATATTGGCGGAGAGTCAACAAGACCCGGACACCAGCCGGTGGACGTATTTGAGGAAATAAACCGGGTGGTGCCTGTAATTGAAAGACTTTCAAAGGAGTTGAATGTTCCCGTATCCGTAGATACTTCAAAGGCATTGGTGGCAGAGAAGGCCATTGAGGCCGGTGCATGTATTGTAAATGATGTTTGGGGGCTTCAAAGGGATCCTGCTATCGCGGACGTAATATCTAAAAACGGTGCCGGAGTAATAATGATGCATAACAGCGACAGCAAGGAGTATCGTGATATTATGGGAGACATCATAAGGTTTTTGAGAAAGAGTATTGAAATAGCAGAGAAGGCTGGCATCACAAGAGAAAATATGGTTGTAGACCCGGGAATAGGCTTTGGGAAGAATTTAGAGCACAACCTGGAAGTAATGAGAAGATTGAAAGAGTTGGGTACCCTTAATCTTCCGGTACTTCTTGGGACATCAAGAAAGTCTATGATAGGGAATGTGCTGGAGCTGCCGGTTAATGAAAGACTTGAAGGTACTGCAGCCACCATTACTTTAGGGATTTCTAATGGAGTGGATATAGTCAGGGTTCATGACGTTAAGGAGATGACCCGAGTTGTAAGGATGACTGATGCGATGGTGAGAATATAGGCTGCTTGCACGGGAGGAACATTGTGGATAAAATAGTATTGAAAGACATAAGACTGTACGGTTATCATGGCGTTTTTCCTTCGGAGAGAGAAAAGGGACAGAATTTTTATATTGATGTTGAATTATTTTTAGATCTTGGGGAAGCAGGGAAAACCGATGATCTGGAAAAAACAGTGGATTATTCGAAAATTTATGATATGATTAAGACTATAAATGAAAACAACAAGTTTCGACTTATTGAGAGGTTTGCCCATATAATTTCCCGGGAAATACTGTCGACATTTAAGGAAATAGACCGAATTATTGTCCGCATTAGAAAGCCGGAAGCTCCTATTGACGGAGACTTTGCATGGGCAGGGGTTGAAATTGAGAGGGGCAGAAATGGATCATAAGGTGTATTTATCTTTGGGCTCAAACGTGGGAAATAGAGAGAATTATTTGATTAATGCCATAGATAATATTTCAAAGATTGATAATGTAAGCCTTGATAATATTTCAAGCATCTATGAGACAGACCCTGTGGGCTATACCGCTCAGGATCGTTTTTTAAATATGGCTGCATCAATTAATACTTCTTTAGATGCAGAAGCACTTCTTGCAGAGCTTCAAAGGATTGAGAGACTTATGAAAAGAAAACGGGAAATACGCTGGGGACCTAGGACAATCGATATAGACATGCTTCTTTATGATGATTTGACTTTTGAAACTCCAAAGCTTACAATTCCACATCCGCGAATGTTTGAGCGGGCATTTGTGCTTGTGCCGTTGAAGGAAATTTGTAGTGAGAGGGAGTTATTTGGTATAATTATAGATGATGCAATAAAAAAGTGCAGTGACCGGGATGGGATAAGGCTGTATAAAAAAATAACAATTTGTGATTTCCATAGAATTTGATACAATATATAACGAGGGTGGAGGGTGCATTAAATAAATGTGAAGAAAAATATACACCCGAGGCTGGTTGTGGTTTTTTGTTTTTTTATATATTAAATATTGGCGATATCTTGCGAAAGACTAATTGATAGTTCCGATGGGGGTGTCCTTGTGGTAGAGGTTTACTACTATATTCCTGCTGAGGAAGTTGAAAATGCTATAGAATGTGGTCTGAAGCTGTCCGTGTGGTTTGATAAGGAAGTACATATAGGGCATGACAATAAAAAGTGTTTATCTGCACTTTTAAATCCCAAGGATGACATAGAAAAGTACCGATCCGCCAGCTTAAGATGTGTAAAGCTTGAACTGTACCCGAGGTATTGTTTTGTTGCGGATAGGTATCTTTACGAAACAGGGCTCAATCATCCTGAAATTATGAAGCTTTACCTTGATTCGGTGATGCCGATTGAAAATTATACCTTCGGTTTATACAGACTTCCAGAATGCCTTGTTACCAGTACTATTATAGGCGATCAGATAAGCCTTCTGGATAAAAGACTGGATTCACCTGTTTTGGTTGATAAATCAGAGGAACTTTATATAAACAACATTATTGAGGACTACAGAGAAGAAAATCCCGATTTTAATGACACACTGCTGTATTATTACTACTGCAATCTGGTACAAAAAGGAAAGTTGGCAAAGATTGAGGAGGAAGGAAAGGACATAGTTATTTTCCTTGACAATGAGATAGGCAGGGCTTATCCAATAAAGAAACCTATTGAGAGCAGCAGGATTGGTTTCTAAGCGATTTATAAAGAATGGGCATGCTGCTAATTTTTTCAAAGGTTAAAAGCAGCTGTATTTAAAAGTGCTAATATTTAGTTTTGTTGAGAGGATAAAGGTGAAATATAGAATACTGCGAAAATTGAAGGATGCGACCGGAAATTATGTTTCCGGTGAACAACTGGGCATAGATTTGGATGTATCTAGAACTGCCATATGGAAGCACATTAAGGAGTTGAAAAAAGAAGGTTATGTTATTGAATCTTCTTCCAAAAAAGGCTATAGGTTAAGTTTCGTGCCGGACATAGTCAATTTGTCGGAAGTGAGCGACGGTCTTAACACAAGAATTATCGGCAAGAATATTCATTGTTTGTCGGAGATTGATTCTACAAACAATTATGCCAAAAGGCTTGCACGGGAAGGATGTGAAGAAGGTACGGTAGTTATTGCTAATTGTCAGACCGAAGGAAGGGGCAGAATGGGCAGGAGTTGGCATTCCATGGGCAATAAGGGAATATGGATGTCGGTGGTTTTGCGTCCTGTTGTAAATCCGGAAGAAATTCAGGTCATCACCCTTGCGGCTTCAATAGCGGTTGTTTCGGCTTTGAACGAGGTGCTGGGCATCGAAGCAGGAATTAAATGGCCTAATGATGTGATATTGGACGGAAAAAAGGTTTGCGGCATACTGACTGAAATGAACATGGAGATGGAGAGGATCAACTTTCTTATATCGGGAATTGGTTTGAACTTCAGTCAGCAAGAATTGGATTTCCCGGAAGAAATAAGGGATAAAGCAACATCCGTAAGTCTTTATTTAAAGGAGAGGTGTGGCACAGACATCTCAAAAATAAAAAGAAGTCAGCTAATTAAAATGATTTTGTTTAAATTTGAAGAAGTATATGATAAAGTAAATAGTGACAATGGGGATGATGTTATAAATGAATGGAAAAAGTATTGCATAACTCTTGGTAAAGAGGTGTGCGTTAACTACCGCACAAAGCAATATACCGGTACTGCACTGGATGTTGACATTAAGGGGAGGCTTTTAGTCCGGTGCAGCGACGGAGTGACAAGAGAAGTTTCCTCAGGCGAAGTATCTGTTAGGGGCCTTTTGGGATATATCTAGCCTTAGGGCTATTTATATAGATTAAATAAATAAACCGTTGGGAGAGTCTGAAAATGGTTATCGACTTCCATGTACACTGCTTTCCTGACAAGCTTGCTTCAAGAGCTGTCTCACAGCTTGCTGAATGTGCCGGCATTCCTGCAAGACTTAACGGTACAATATGTGGATTAAAGGATTCAATGAGAAGAGCCGGTGTTTCAAAATCAGTCGTTCTTTCCATTGCTACAAAGCCGTCGCAGACAGAAAGTATAAATAACTGGTCTGCCGAAATTCAAAACGATGAGATTATTGCCTTTGGAAGCATCCATCCGGATAATGAAAATTGGAAAAGCGAGCTTTTCAGGATTAAGGATTTAGGGCTTAAGGGAATTAAATTCCACCCGGACTATCAGAACTTTTATGTGGATGACCGGAAAATGTTTCCTATTTATGAGGCTGCTTTTGGGTTGGGTTTAATAGTTGTTTTCCATGCGGGTGTGGATATTGGTCTCCCTGCACCATACCATGCTACACCTGAAAGATTTCGAAGGGTGATTGAAGCCTTTCCGGAGGGCAAAATTGTTGCTGCACATATGGGAAGTTTTTCTTACTGGGATGACGTGGAACGTTTTTTAGTGGGAACGAACATCTATCTGGACACATCATATAGTTTAGGCATTATCACTGATGAACAGGCAAAAAGAATAGTTGCAAACCATGATTATAGGAGAGTTCTTTTTGCTACTGATTCTCCGTGGATGGATCAGGGAGAACAAATCGCAAAGCTTAAGAGCCTGCATTTTAGCAGGGAGGTTGAGGAGGCTATATTGGGATTAAACGCCAAAGATTTGCTGAGCCTCTTATGAAATATGGTTTTAATAAAGTTATAATTATGACGATAATGTTTAAGACCATGTAAAATGAAGTAAAGGACTAACCTCGAGTTTTTTAATTCTAATACTTAGCGACGAGGATATACTATTCAGAAGGGGGATTAACTGTGGTTGATAGTAACAACAGTAACAATGGCAGTAAAAGTAACACTAATAGTAATTTTGACAGGAATGATAATAACAGCGGGTTAAACAACAGAAATAAAAGAAAAAAGAGTTCTTACAGGAAGACTGGCAGTGGGGGAACAAATAAGGACAATAACAGAGGGAATTTTTCCAATAAGGCTGGTGGGAACACATTAAAGGGAAATAGAACCGGTAATAAGTCTAATAAGCAGAATAAAGAAAATACTTCAACTTCGAGAAAATCTTATTCCGGCAAGGATGGAAATTATCAAAGGGAAAATAACTACTATAAGGGAAAGAAAGACAGTGGATACTCGAGAAATACAGGCAGCAGTTATTCATACCGAAATTCCGGCAGATCAAGGGCTGAAGAAACCGTTGAAGATATTAAATCGGATATAGTAAGAATTGAAAAGGAAATAATGCTTGAAATAAAAGAAATAAGAGGATTGAAGCTTGGAGTTTAGACATTTTGGAGGGGAAAAATGATACTGGTAATGGATGTTGGAAATACCAACTCTGTATTGGGAGTATATAATGGAAAGAAGCTTATAAATCATTGGAGAATTAGCACCGACCGGGGAAAAACCTCGGATGAGATGGGAATGTTTCTGCTTAGTCTTTTCAATTATGAAAAGATTGATATTGAAAAAATTGAAGCAGTAATGATAGCTTCAGTAGTTCCGCCCATAATGTACTCTTTAGAGCATGCCATTAGAAAGTATTTTCATAAGACGCCAATGATGGTCGGACCTGGAATAAAAACCGGCATAAACATAATGTATGAGAATCCCAGAGAAGTTGGAGCAGACAGGATCGTCAATGCTGTGGCGGCATTTGAAATTTATGGCGGACCTGTTATCATTGTTGACTTTGGCACCGCAACTACTTTTTGTGCGGTTTCATCGCGGTGTGAATACCTTGGGGGTGTTATCTGCCCTGGAATGCAGATATCGTCGGAGGCATTGTTCCAAAAAGCGGCGAAGCTACCAAGGATTGATCTTACAAAGCCTAAAAATGTTATCGGACGCAACACTGTTTCCAGCATGCAGTCAGGTATGGTTTATGGATATGTTGGGCAGGTTGACTATATAGTTAAGCGAATGAAGCAGGAAATGAAGGAAAGCAACATAAAGGTAATTGCAACAGGTGGTTTTGCAAAGCTTATCGCCAGTGAATCCGAGACCATTGACGAAACCAACGAACTTCTTACTTTGGAAGGACTTAGAATTATTTATGATAGAAACAAGTAGGTGAAACATAGAATAGGCTATACTTTTAAGGTTGTGCATAAAAATGGTTCCAAGGTTTTTCCAATAATAATATTATTATTGGAAAAACCTTGGAATATTTTATTTATGCGGCCTCTATTGATTTAAGCCTTGGTATGCAGCATTGTTGGTTCAAAATCTGCAACTTTCAGAAAACTCATACAGTGCAGGCTTGGGAGTAGATATGTTTTTCCTTTCAAAGGCTATGGGCAAGAAAGACATATTGGAGATAGAAGGTATCAAGTTCCAAGTGGACTTGTTTGATTCTTTTTCAAAAGAACTTCAATGCCAGTTTTTGGCTTCGGCATTAGCTTCCGGTGAAGCAAATGAAGAGGCAGCAACAGATAGTGAAGAGGCAGCAACAGATAGTGAAGAGGCAGCAACAGATAGTGAAGAGGCAGCAACAGATAGTGAAGAGGCAGCAACAGATAGTGAAGAGGCAGCAGCAGAT
>JAAYTO010000177.1 GCA_012523755.1 Clostridium sp.
ATCTTACTACAAAGGCTCAATAAAGTTTATCTGTAATTTATGCCATGGCTTAATCTTCCTTCATGATTTCACCGTGTATAAGCCCGCTTTGCATCTACAACAAATTAATGCCGCTATGTTCTTTGTATACAATATTTTATTGTTTTTATTCAATTTTCGAACTGCGAAATGAGGGGTTAGTTTTATTTAATATATACCCTAAAAAACCTGCTTTAAAACCACCAGCAGTAAAATACCAGGTATTCCCAAAATGCCAGCGATAAAAGCAGTTACAGGATTTAAGGCAATATGATAGTTAAAAAAACTACCTACAAGGTTTATAAGCAATAGGGATATAGCACCAAGCACAGCATTAAATATAAGTCTGACAGCAATTTTCATAGGTGTTACTAAAAACCTTCCTGAAAAATATAAAAGTATTATTCCTATAATATAGGCAAATACTACTTGATATTCTTCAAACATGCCAATTTCACTCCGCTTTCACCTTTGTATTTTTATTAAGACAGGTATGTTTTTATATCAATACGGTTATAACACCTTCCATATTAAATATATAGGCATGTTCAAGAATTTATTACAAAAAAGAGGGAGTGAAAAACAAAGGCTAGATACTAATTCCTTTTTCTTTCGCCTTTTTCAAAAGATGTTCATACCTTGTCTGATAGGCCTTAATCTGATAGATATAATAATCGATAATATCACTTTCAACAGCGTGCTCGAAATTATTCTTTGCACTTAACCATTCTTTTTTAGCGTCGTTAATGCTTTCTATAAGGTCTTCATTGTCACTGCCCCCATAGGTACAAATTGTTTCACTTCTCTCTTTCAACAGACTGTTTATTTTTGAAAGGATAGTGTTTTTTAATAATTTGACCGATTGAGTTTTCTGCGCGTTTAAGTCCATTCTTTATCACCCTGTATTATAATTTTGGTATTGATCCGGTTCTTTCACCTTATGAAACACTGCCAGTATAAAATGTTTGTTGCATAGCCTTTAGAACATTTTTATACATTTATATTCTAATGCGGTAAATCTTGTGCATACATATAAAAGTATAAACATGATTTTTTCCGGTTATACATTTTTTTACCGTCTGCCCCTATATAACACATAGCAATATATACATTTGAACTAACCAAAAGTTATATTTTTACATGTAAAAATATATTGTTTTTTTTGTTTAGAATTGCGATAATAGAATTATAGTTGCATTCATAAAAAACTTTACTGCTACATAATTTTAGTATCATCAAATATTGCTTTTTGACGAACAAAACAATACAATTAAACGTCTATACATATAAATATTAATAATACAGATGTGGAGTGTTCATATGACTGATACAGTGGTTCAAAAGAAAAACTTTAACTCAAAAGCCCGGATAATTTTAATATCTTTATTGATATTATTAGCTATCCTTTTGGTTGTGTCTTCATTTGCTATTTATTTTACTTTGTCCTATGACAAGACACATAACGGGATATTTATTAATGATATTGATGTGGGTAAAATGTCTTACGAGGATATTTGTAATTATCTAAACTCAAATTATACTGGAAAATTAGAAGATACAAAGGTTGTTCTAAAGAAAGGTGATATTACTGAAGAATTCAGCCTATTACAATTAAACGTACAGTATGATATTGAGGATGCTGCAGAAAAAGCTCTGGAGGTAGGCAGGAACGGAAACGTCTTTCAAAGGCTGTCTAATATAATCCGCACTAAACTAAATGGCTTAAACATCGATTTAAGCTATTCCTTTGATGCAAACAGTGTCAACAATATAATCGAAAGCTTTTATTCGAAAACATTGATCCCTGTAAAGGAAACAGATGTATCCATTGAGGAGTCAAAAGTAATACTCCAAACCGGACATCCGGGTGAATCCATTGACACTGAAAAAGCACATGAAATAGTAGAAAATTCAATTAAGACTTGTACGGGAGGGACTTTTGACATACCTTCCGTAACAATCATGCCAAAAAGCATCGATGCCGATGAAATCTACAATAAAATTGTGTGCGAACCCAGTAATGCAAAAGCAACCGTAGAAGATAATAAAGTCGTTGTAATACCCCATGTTCCCGGACGTAAAATCGATAAATCCGAATTGTTGAGTTTAATAGACAAACATCAGGATGAAACCGATACCCAAATAATTCTTCCGGTTGCCTTTGAAGAGCCGGAAATTAAAGCCGACGAAGTGAATTCCCTGCTTTTTAGAGATAAGCTTGCAAGTGCAACCACACATTTTTCTACTTCAGGTCAGAACAACTATAACAGAGGTATAAACATATCCATTTCTGCCTCCAAAATAAACGGCACAATCCTTGAACCCGGTGGGGTATTTTCCTTTAATGATGTCGTAGGACCTAGAACGGTTCAAAACGGTTACAAAACAGCAAAAGAATATGTCGCGGGAAAAATAGTTGACGGAATCGGTGGGGGGGTTTGCCAGGTTTCTTCAACCCTTTACAATGCTGTGCTATTTTCAGACCTTGAAACGGTATATAGAAAAAATCACATGTTTTCCGTAGGCTATCTGCCTTTAGGCAGGGATGCAGCTGTATCGTATAATGACCTTGACTTTAAGTTTAAGAACAACACAAACTGGCCGATAAAAATTGAAGCAAATGTAAAAAACAATGCAATAACTTTTACAATCCATGGAACACAAGAACAGCCCGGTAAGACGGTTGAATTGAGTCACGTGCACATCAGCAGTAACCCGGCACCTGTAGAATATATAAATGATCCTAACCTTGAAGAAGGTCAAACCGTTGTAATTCAGTCTGGGCATTCGGGCTATGTTGTGGATACTTACAAAACAATAAAAATAGATGGTACTGTTGTTAGTAAAACCAAGCTTCATAGAAGCACTTATTCTCCTTACAAGACAATAATAAAGAGGGGAACGAAAAAGGCCACTCCCTCTGAACCCGTGCCGCAACCCACATCGAAGCCTGCAAATGAAGTTGTGGATGAAACCCTGTTTCAATAAGTTATTGATTAGATAAAATATCAACTGAATACTAAGCTCCCTTGCTTAGATTATGGCATTGATTTTGGCAATATAATCTAGAGTAAGGGAGCTTCTTAATTAAAATAAATATCAAGATTATTTATTTTAATTCTCTTTTTCTACACACTATTATAGTTAATATTTAGATCTATAGTAAAAATTATGTTGACAATTGGTTACATAATATATTATTTTATATATATAAATTCTAAATTTCTTTAGATTTAATATTAAACCAATAGGAAGTGAATCCATGCAATGGTATAAGCATAAAAAGTACCAAGAAATAAAGGATAAAGTTGCTTCCCAAATACTATTTTCCGATAACTATGAAATGGTGTACAAAAAGGTTTTTTACATGACCAACGACGAAGAGCTTTCTAAAGATATAACACAAGACACATTTATTCGTGCTTTTGAAAATATTCACAAGTTAAGAAACCCGGATGAACTTATCGCCCTATCGGGCGGACTTTTTTAATCCACACATTCATATGTTAAGCATGAACAAATGGGACATTCAAGTACGGGCATTAACCCCCTTGAACATTTTGTCCTTTTCTTAGTCCAACCGAAAGCCACATCTA
>JAAYTO010000178.1 GCA_012523755.1 Clostridium sp.
ACCACCAAGTTGTTGCCCATGCTGGGCACACATAAAAACAGCCCGCAAATCTAAATTCACAGGCTGCTTAAATATCTATTAGTCGGATGTATAAGGCAACAGTGCAATATGCCTTGCCCTTTTAACCGCAGTTGTCATTTGACGCTGGTGTTTTGCACAGTTACCGGATATTCTCCTTGGCAATATCTTACCTCTTTCAGAAATGAATTTCTTCAATTTGGCAATATCCTTATAATTTATATCATCTACCTTATCTACACAAAAACTACAAATCTTCTTTTTTGCCCTTCTTATTTTAATATTAGTTCTACCATCATTTCTATCAAATTCCTTGCCATTTCTATCTTTTCTAGAAGTTGCCATAACTTACCCCTCCTTTCTATCATTACCTAATATACGAAAACTTAAAACGGAAGTTCATCATCGTCATCAACAGGATAAAAACCATCCGAAGGCTCTGCAGTAGCCTCTGCAGGCTTTGCCCCGCTAAGCTCCTGACTCTTTTTGCTCTCAGCAAAGTAAAGCTCTTCTGCAATAACTTCAGTTACGTAATGCCTCCTGCCTTCGTTATCATCCCATGTGCGGGTCTGCAACCTTCCAACAGCAACTACTTTAAGACCCTTTGTGAAGTATTTGGAACAGAACTCCGCCTGTTTGTCCCAAGCAACAATCGGAAAAAAGTCAGCTTGCTTTTCCTCTCCCTGCCTAGAAAAACGCCGGTCTACAGCCAGCGAAAAACTACATACAGCTGTGTTGTTAATATTCGTATACCTCAGCTCCGGATCTTTAGTAAGTCTTCCCATTAAAATAACCTTATTCATAATATCACCTAATTATCCTTTTTAATAATAATATCCTTGATAATTCCATCGGTTATTCTATAGATTCTTTCCAGTTCTTGTGGGAAACTTGACTCCGCACTAAAATTGGCCAGAACATAATAGCCCTCGTTATAGTTGCCTATAGGGTATGCAAGCTTTCTTTTTCCCCATTCGTCAACATTTTCTAGTTGAGCTGAAGATTCTATTGTACTTTTAATTTTTTCAATCAAGGACTGTGTGTCTTCCTCGCTAAGCTCAGGATTGATAATAAAAATAGTTTCATAATTGTTTACCATTCGACTTCACCTCCTCCCGGACTAACGGCCCTGTTACTCGAGAACAGGGCAAGGATTTACAGTAGTTAATTTTATCACACTTTTTCAATGTTATCAACACTTTTTTAAAGCAGAACTTTTTTCTTTGGCATTTATGTAATTTTTTTCACCAAGGGACTCAGCAATATTATTAACGCAGCCAGAGAAATGTAAACACCTATTGTAAAGCCATCGGCGGTGTAAGTCATTTCAACCCTGTTTTCACCGGCATTGAGTGGGATGGCTATAAGGGAATCGGCAAATTTCTTTAATTCAACTTTCTTTCCGTTGACCCGTACACTCCATCCTTCATCGTAGGGTATCGAAGTAAACAGCACATCGCCTTCTCTTGCTTTGACGCTGCCCAAAACCCTTCTATTATCATAATAATCCACTTGAAACTCCATCGCCTTTAAAGTATTGACTGCCCTTTCAAAAACCCCCATATCCATATAGTAAAATCTTCCAAAAACATTACCCTTGTTTATAAGCACATTCACATTTTTCTCTTCCTCAAAGGAACCGATATATTGGATACAATCTGATTCGTCTGTAAAAAGTTCACCCAGGCTCTGACCATTAACTTGAAGGTTTCCATCACTATCACTTCTTTCAAAATCTGCATAAGCCGGCATACCGTTGGAAATAAAACTATATTCGGTTGTGTCCCATGTATCTGTTTTAAAAACATCCAGCGGAATAAAGCAATCATCATCAATGCCAGTCAAAGCACAAATCAGTCGGTTTTGCGAACAAAATGGATTTGGGGCAAAGTCAAAACCAAACAAAGATTCTTCCTTTACTGCAAATCCGATGGAAAGTGCGTTTGGATTGTAATACAACAAGGCTGAATCACTATACCCTATAAAGTCATACGATGAGGGAACCAGTGAATCCGATATAACATACCTCACTGAAAATATTGCGTCCGTCACCATTGTAGAACCATAATACCCACTTACATACCATGCCTGAGCCATTCCCAGATTCTTCACCAAAGTATTTACCTGTTTATCATAACTGGAACTGTAGTGGGTTAACCCATTGTAGCCAAACCCTATTGCCTCATTCTTGCTCCTATCAAAGGTCACCCCCACTCTGAAAAAGCCGTCATCATCTTCGGCAGTTTTCTCTATCAAAGGTTCAAGCCTTTCTTTATATTTGTAATAGGATTCATAGCTTTCGTATTCGAATTCATTGTCCAGTCCCTTTAAAATACCGACTGTGTTTATATACATTTCGACACTGCAGAGCAGAATCAAAACTATGGCAACAACTCGCTTGTTCCATTTAAGTACAGTAAATGCTTTGTATGCCGTAAATATCACCAAGAAAGAAAACAGGAAACTATAGCGGTAAGGAAACCAGTTTGGATATTTAAACACATGCCAAACTTTATCCAACGGACTTATCCACATACTTAAAATCATCAGCACTATAAAAAGTCCCGTCAGTATTTTGCTGCGTAAACTGATTTTTTTAGCAAAGAAAAACATAATTAATAATATTAACGAAGCGATGCCGCAATACACAAAGGGAGCACCAAGATTTGTAATGGAATCATACCTTCCGATTATAAATTTAGAAAGAAAATCAGGAAATTTAAAGTTAAATACATCACTGTATTTAGACCCCGATGATGCCAGTTCTCCGTTTATCAAAGATGCCAGGACCGGAAGCAGGAAAAAAGCTCCTAAAGAAGCCGCCATTATAACGCTGGAAGCAAACTTCCATATGCTTGTTAACAGCTTCTTTCCCCATAGTTTTTTCTCTAGGCACCGGTATAAAAAATACAATCCTGTAAAAAGTCCCGTCATATAAGAAATATAATATGTGGATATGAAAGACATAAACAATGCAAAAATTAAAACCCCGCTACTCTTCCTTTTGAGTACCTTCTCAACACCAATAAGTATAATGGGTAACCAAATAACCCCATCCAACCACATAATACACATGGAGTACGCAATATTATAGGACATAAGTCCGTACATAATAGAAAACAGCACTGTAGATAAATCATACCTACAAAACCTGTATTTTAAGAACAAACTGAAGGTAAAACCTGCAAGACCAATTTTAATCACCGTCAAAAACAGCACCGCAATGGGCATTTGCGAATTGGGCCAAAACAGTGTAAAAACTGATAGAGGGCTTGAAACATAGTATGCAAAAACACCTATGTAATTTCCCCCCAATGTTTTTGACCATGAGTAGTAAACATCTCCGTATTTTAGGCCGCAAAGAAATTCGACATACTGGTTAGACATGTCCATAATCATAGTTGAACTTTCCCCAAAGGGTGACATACCCATCTTTGCAAATGCTATGAGCATAATCAGTGCAGGAAAACAAAAGCAAAGCAGGGCTATTATAATTTTTTTATAATTAATCTTTTTCATTATGTTCTCCTTCTTGTTCCCTCACAATAAATATAGGGCGTTTCTTAGCTTCCAAATACGTCTTTGACAGGTATTGTCCCAAGATTCCAATACAAAACAGCTGTATTCCCGACAAAAGCAGAATAATACACACCAGAGACGACCAGCCGTATGCCGATCCACCCCAGACCAGTTGCCGGACAATTGTAAAAATAATTGCTAAAAATGCAATAATGCAAAAACAAATGCCCAGAAGCGAGGATAAAGCCAAGGGAGCAGTGGAAAACGCCACAATACCGTCAATAGAATAAAGAAACAGCTTCCAAAATGACCATTTGCTTTTACCGTCAATACGTTCAATATTCTCGTACTCCAACCATTTGCTTCTAAAACCTACCCAGGAAAAAATCCCCTTGGAAAAACGGTTATATTCACAAACCGATAGTACTGCATTCACCATTTCACGCTTCATCAGCCGGAAATCCCTGGCACCATCCACAACTTCCATGTTACTAAGTTTTCTCATGATTTTATAAAAACGTCTTGCGAAAAAAGAACGGATCTTTGGTTCACCTATCCGGTTAACACGGCGAGCAGCGGCACAATCATAGCCTTCTTCTTTAATTGTTCTATACATTTCGGGGAGCATGGTTGGCGGGTCTTGCAGATCCGCATCCATAATAGCAACATAATCTCCCTTGGCCTTTTGCATTCCTGCGTACATGGCTGCTTCTTTACCAAAGTTCCTAGAAAAAGAAATATATCTAACTTTTGAATCTTTTGATGCAATTCCTCTAATTATTTCTAAGGTTTTATCTTTCGAACCGTCGTCAACAAAGATAAATTCAAATTTAACTTCAGGCATTGATTCTGCTATCTTGCACAAAGTATTGTACATTGTTTGCAATGTTTTTTCCTCATTATAGCAGGGCACGGCAATTGATATGCACTCTGAAGTTTTTTTATTGTCATCCGATGTTATTTGAAAGTGATGAGAAATATTTCCATTATCTTTCATATGGCTATCCCCTTTATAATCTCCAGATATCCTCCATAATGACAGTTCTTACAACCATGCTGCTTTTTTCGACTCAACCACCGCATATACAATAATACACTGCAAAATAGTAGTTATATATAGTATTTTATTGCATCTTGTTTTCATTTGCAATAGACGAATTATAGCAAAACAAAGGGGTGATATACATCAACCCCTTGTTTTAGTATTTATTTCTTAACTTTTAAGGCCTTTGCCAATACTGCAAACGTTTCTGCCCTTGTTATAGTGTTTCCGACCCTAAATGTGTTATCAGGATATCCGCTTAGTATTTCCAAATGTACAGCTGTTTCTATGGCTTCTTTAGCCCAGTCTCCAATCTGCCCTTTGTCTGAAAACTCTAATTCCTTTGCATCTTCTACAAATTTAAATGCGTTTATAACCATTACCACAAGCTCTTGTCTTGTCAACTTATCCGCAGGTTTAAATGTGTTATCGGGATACCCTTTTATAATGCTTTTTTGGCTAACTGCTTTTATATATCCTTTTGCCCACTCAGGCAGTTGGTCATCATCTAAGACCACCGTAAAATCTTTTCAGACTTTCCATATCCGCCTTTGTAATATTACCCTCATACTTATCTAATTCTCTCCTTAATAGCTTTTCCAGAATCGGATCAGGTATATTAACAATTTCATCACCGGCATATACCTCTATTTCAGGCATTAGCACAAAGAACATTGTTAAAGCAAAAATCAAAAACAGACTTACCAATTGTTTTTTCATGATATTTTATCGCCTCCACAAAATATTTTGCAGGTAATATATAACCAATAAGCATTATACATATGTATTGATATATAATATTGAAAGCAATAAGTTTTTTACACACAAAAAAGCAGGCTCTGATCTGCCTGCCCGTTAATTGGAACAATATTAAAAAACGCAAAGAATCAAAACCTATTGGGACTATTTTATCTTCGAAAAATCAAAGGAATCCGCAAATTCCTGCAACATCTCGGCTGTGATATCTTGTTCCCTTCCCGAAAGCACATTTATTACAACATATGAATCGGGAAGATCTGCAATAACCAGTGCTTTACCGTCTCCCAGTGCCAGTGAAACACTGACCCCGCTGCCGGTTTTGTATGCCCACTCTGTGTAAGCATCCGCATCACCGATATTCAGATAAGTATCGGAAAAAGTACCTTTTACGTAGTTTCCAAACTGATAGTCAATATGTTTACTGTTTTTCAGCACCGCTTCTCCATCAAATTGAAAAGTTCCGTCGTTGTAAACATAACCACCCAGAACAGTATTTGCATCTTTGATAAAATCTTCCGTACCTGCCTCTTCTATCAACCTCTCTTCATTGCCGACAATGGTCATGGATTCATGCAGTGTAAGACCGTATTTTTGTACAATTTCCTCCAACTTATCGGCCATTTCCTTTGTGTATACCAGATACAGCGGATATTTCTCCGTATACTCATTGGAGCCGTTCCCAACCTGACTCAAAAGACTGCCGTCAGTATCGTATCCGTCACAAAACATATTCCATTCGGCACTGGCTTTGTATTCATTACTGTCAGGATATCCCTGCAATACAATCAAGTCCGCTTTTTCCCGGCCATTTTCCATATTGGCAGCTTCCGCATCCTCTAAAGAACCCGCAACAGCAGCCGGGTTATAATTGTTTTTGACAACCAGATCCCTTATACCGTACCAACGTGTAGCCAATGCTGTAATGCCAATAGTTGTGATAACAGCCGCAGCAGCAACTATACTTATGATTTTCTTCATGTTCATGGATTTTTTACCCCCTGTTTTTTGTTTGTTTCCTTCTTTGATTTCTTCAACAAACCGAGCCGGCATTACGGTATACTCTTCCCTGCCGCCCTGCAAAAAAAACAATTTGTCGGAGATTTCCTCCGCTTTTTTGATATCATTACGCAGAACAGCCCTTTCCAATTCCTTTTTCAATCTTGAAATATTGTCCATAATAAACAACCCCCATATACTCTGTAAAGCACTTTACACTTATATATATCAAAATTCGTTTAATGTAACTCAAATCTATTACTTTTCGCCCAGTTTCAATTTTTTAACAATGCTCTGTATTTCCCTTCTGAGCCTTACCAGCCGCATACGCAATGCCGTTTCACTGGTGCCCTGTTCCAAAGCAATTTCTCTTATGGATTTACGCTCAATATAACGTTTTTTATAAAGCTCATTCTTACTTGAATTCAAACTGCCGATAACTTGATCGGTATAAATTGTCTCATCTATGTTTCGGTCCGACTCCGTTAAGAGTTTTTCACACAAATCCGTATCGTCCCGGGCAACATTTTCAGACAGGTATTCCGCTGCAAAAACCCTCTGACGCTTTAAATGCGTAAGAGTTATGTTCCGTGCCGTCCTGTACAGAAATGCAGCCGGCTTTTCATGCTTTAAAAAGGCCTCTCCCTTTTCATATGCAATTGTGAAAACTTCCTGGATTAAATCCTCAGCAGCTTCCCTGTTTCCAGTCATCGAAAATATATATTTATAAA
This sequence comes from Clostridium sp., assembly GCA_012523755.1. Lineage (GTDB taxonomy): Bacteria > Bacillota > Clostridia > Acetivibrionales > Acetivibrionaceae > Hungateiclostridium. The sequence continues at coordinate 7,066 of JAAYTO010000178.1, forward strand.
TTCTTTTATAATTTTCCTGACAAAGCTCCTCAAAACTCTTCATTTTGCCCACCTCTATTATATTTATATATTGTTTTGAGAAATGTAACAAGAATTTTTCGCCCTAAACAGAGTGGTATTTAAAGGAATCATATGATATCCCGTCCCTAACACATTAATTCGGTATTGTAAAACTATGGGTTAATGTGTAGAATATAATAATAAAAGGTGGGGAGATGAGTATGGTCATAAATGAGAAAAGTCCTAATTCGCCCAGGAACAGAAAAACAGCAGAAAAAATTGGTTCTAATAACGAAGTTTTTGATAATAGCAAGGATGTATCGGCTCCCGTAAGCGGTCGAGAGCTTAAGACCAATGCTGTTTCCACCGACAAATGCACAACGGCGGGAGACCCGGTAAATGTTGCAACGGGAAGCTTTTACATTGAGGCTGTAGACCTTGTAATTGAAGACCGGGGCATGGACTTGAACATAACGAGAAGATACAATTCAATTGAAAGTAATGTGGGCATAATGGGAATGGGCTGGGTCTTTGAATACCAAACCCACCTTAATATTGATGAAGACAAAATATCCCTGGTGTACCCCGATGGGCACATCAAGGAATTCAAAAAGATTGATTCAGTATGGACAAATCAAACCGATGAAGACCGGTCGGATATCCTCATGGAGGATTCTGCGGGCTTTATCCTTACTACAGGGAAAAAGCTTACATATAGATACGATGAAAATGGCAGGCTTACCTCCATAAGCGACAGAAACGGCAATACGGTATCATTGGAGTACAACAAAAATGGCGAAATTGATGCTGTTATTTCACCGGGAGGCAAGATACTGACCTTCCTGTACAAAGACGGGAAGATATGCCATATAACCGATAACATCGGCCGCAAGGTGATATATAACTACATTGGGGACAACCTTGCCGAGGTTACCCTGCCCAACGGCGGGACGGTGAGGTATACCTACGAAAACGATAGGATTACCAAAGTAACGGACCAAAACGGTATTACCTATGTAGAAAACGAGTACGATGAAAAAGGAAGGGTAATAAAGCAGTATGACAGCGATGGCAACCTGACCAAGATTGAATATGACGATGAAAAATGGGAGAACACCTTTACCTACTGTGCCACAGGGGTGGTGGAGAAATACCGGTATAATGAAAGGACTCTGGTTACGGAAAAGGTGTTCAAGGATGGCACCTCTGAAAAATACACCTAT
>JAAYTO010000179.1 GCA_012523755.1 Clostridium sp.
AAAAGCAAGGGTATTTAAGTCTTCTTAAATATTACCTTGAAGTTAGAGTGTAAACTATGAAACCGCCGTATACGTGAACCGTACGTACGGTGGTGTGGGAGGTCGGTAAATAAAATAATTATTTACCTCCTACCCGATTTAGTGGGGAAGTACATTAATGGAAGACAACCTATTGCAATTATAGGAGATAAACGAAGAAAATAAGACTATATTAAGGGAGGTAGCTTTAATGAAGTTTATAGTATCCTTTTGCAAAGTGATATTTGTACATATATTATTGGTTTTATTGGTTTTATCGGCTTGTTCGCCAAAGGATTCTTCTCAAATGGAAGAAAACGTTGGCGTATCGCCGGAACCTGTTATAGAAAAAACAGAAGCTGTCAGTACCAATGAGCCCACACCCGTGCAAAGCAAAAGTATAATAAAACCGGAGGGTAATACTGTCGAAACCCGGTTCGATGTGCCTGAAGGCTTTGAAAGGATGCCTGTTGCCGACGGTTCTTTTGAGAGTTATCTTAGAAACCTTCCGTTAAAGCCCGACGGCTCTTATGTGCAATACTACAACGGAAAAATAAAGTATAATGGTGTATATTGTGGCGTTATCGATATGGATATCGGTGAAAGGGATCTTCAACAGTGTGCGGATGCTGTAATGAGGCTAAGGGCGGAGTACCTTTACGAAAAGGCATTATATGACGAAATACACTTTAATTTTACCAATGGTTTTTGTGCCAGTTATAGTAAATGGAGGCAAGGTTATAGGATCAGCGTAAATGGAAATGAGGCCCGATGGGTACAAACAGCACTTGTATCAAATACTTATCAGAACTTCAGAGAATATATGGATATGGTATTTGCTTATGCAGGAACAATTTCTCTTGCCCAGGAGTTAAAGCCTGTGGCTATTGAAGACATGAGAATAGGTGATGTATTTATTCAGGCATCCCCGGGTCACTGCGTTATTGTTGTTGATATGGCTCAAAACACCGAAACCGGAGAGAAGCTGTTTATGATTGCACAAAGCTATATGCCCGCACAGGACATTCAAATATTAAAGAATTATAATGATGAATCCATCAGTCCGTGGTATTCTGTTGATTTCGGTGATGTACTCAACACTCCGGAATGGAAATTCAATAAAGGTGATTTGAAAAGGTTTGAGTAGTAAATTTAGAATTTATAGTTAAATTTTACCGCTTATTTATCAGTTTTATAAACAATCATAATAAAAGTTTTGTTGAATTGAAGGTTGTTGGGGATAGTATGGCGATGCAGATAAATTACAGAGTTGAAGGAGTTTTAAAAATCCTATTGAAGTTTTATGTAATGTGTACGATAATTAATATATAGGCATATACTAATTTTCAAAAATTATCAAAGGTATTTTAATGAAATTGCACAAAGAATATTCAAAATAGCATATAATAATTAATAAAATTTTATAATCTAAAAAAATGCTCCTTGCAAATAGATATACGTAGTGATAAAATTGATATACTCCGAATACTATTCGGGAAGAGGGTGTTAGTATGGCAACAAAAAGTATACTCAAAAATATTAATATTAATAAAAAGCATATGGGACGTAGTTTTATGTCTGCCTTAGAAATTGCACAAGATAAGCCAGGCAAGGAAGTTATTATTAGTAAATCTTGTTCGGTTTTAAAGAAGGAACAGATAAAGTTATTATTTAGTAAAGATGATGAAAAGTGACGTAATTTTGAAAGGATTTAGTATTGTAAATTTATCAGACATGATTTCAGAACTAGAGGAGGATAGGGTAAAAGATATTCTCCTTGATTTTTGTTGCCCTATAAATAAAGATGTTGAAAATTTTTTACGATATAAAGCAATTGAATTTTCGAAACAATCTTTAGCAAAGACTCATTTGATATTTTGTTCATATAAATCAAAATTAGTACTGGCTGCATATTTTTCTTTATCAAATAAATTTATCCAAATTGAAAGAGAAGCTCTTAGTAAAACATTAAGAAAAAGAATTACTAAATTCGGAAGTTATGACCAAAACATAAAAAAGTATATTATTTCCGCTCCTTTAATAGCTCAGCTAGGGAAAAACTTCAAGTATAAAGAACTTAATTTAATTTCTGGAGATGAGCTACTAAAAATAGCATGTAATAAAATATCAAGTATTCAGTCTGATCTTGGCGGTAAAATAGTATATCTTGAATGTGAAGATGTTCCTAAACTAAAGCAGTTTTATATTGATAACGGTTTTGTGGAATTTGCTAAAAGGCCTCTTGATAGAGATGAAAAGGACGACTTATCAGGAGATTATCTTATACAGATGGTAAAATACCTTGGATAATTTATCATTTCAAATCAAAAATTAAAAACGAAAAAACTGTTCATAATCTGTCCAAACACATCACTATATAAAAAATCCAAGGATCAAAACCCTTGGGTTTTTTGGCAGGGGCAGCAGGAATCGAACCCGCAACCAACGGTTTTGGAGACCGCTACTCTACCAATTGAGCTATACCCCTACGACGCTTTTATAGTATACAATAGCTTTATTTTTATGTCAATGGTTAATTTGATTTTTTTTGTGTAGATTTTTCATATTTTTGTGGTAAGATAAAAAAAGGTAGTTATTATCAGCTTTTTAAACACAGGAGGTTGTTTATGAATAATAAAATTGCTTTCATAGGTGCGGGTAACATGGGCTATGCCATGATAAGCAGCGTAGCAAAGTCAAATATATTACCTGCTGAAAATATTCTGGTTTTTGATGTCGATAAAGAGAAGCTATTAAGGCTTAAAGAAGAATTAAATATCTGTACCGCAGCGAGTGCATATGATGCCGTTAAAAATGCAGATATTGTAATATTGGCTGTTAAGCCGAACATGGTAAAAGAAGTTCTTACAAAAATAAAAACAGCCATGGATGATAAAAAAATTCTTGTTTCTGT
>JAAYTO010000180.1 GCA_012523755.1 Clostridium sp.
AGAAGAGGAAGCTCACAAGCTCCGCAGCTAACGCTTCCTCTTCCGGCTCCCTTTCAAAAAGAAAGGAGGTAATAGTAATAGCACAAAGATAAGGATTTAGAATACACATGGGTAAAAAGGCGGAGTTCTTTCACCCCAATGCTGCTGCAAGGAAAGCAGACATTGAAAGAAACAAAAAGCTGGTAACATGGCCGGCAAAATATCAATACTCAAATTAAGTTAAAATGAAAAAGAAAATGATTTTTGCAGTAGCAACCGGATTATTTGCGGTAGCAACTGTGTTTAATATGAATTTATTACAAGGGAATAGTGCCGGTGATGTTTCGCTGGATGCGATTGCGGTGATGGCGCAAGCCCAGAGTGAGGGGGGATCAGGCGGAGGTGACTGGAGGTACGTATGGGTCGTTGTTGAAGAAAACGTAAAATGTCCAAACAATAAGAATAAGACTGGAGTTAAATTGTCATGCACAAGAGTGCTTAGTCCACCAGAAGATGTGACCGGATGTGGTTCGGAAGGATCAGTCAAGTATTTGGGCTGTTATTAATTTCAGACATTCTTTTATCCATTATAGGGAGCTAACATAACGGCTCCCTTATAATAGATAAAAACAATTAAACTTAATACTATGAAAACATATCACCTGCTTATTGCAATTTTGTTTTTTGCCTCCTGCAACAGAATATTACAACAGTCAGAGTCTTTGCCCAATAACATTCAAGTCATTGATGTAAATGAGAGTGATATAATAAGAAATGGAAAATTGTCGGACTTAATTTCAATTGACTCTTTAGTGTTTTTAGAATATACAGATGAATCACTTATTGGAACAATCGATAAAGTTATAGTGTCTGATAAATATATTTATATTGTAGATAAAGAAACGACAAATGCTATTTACCGTTTCGACAGGAGGGGCAATTTTTTTAACTCATATAAAAAGAGCGGTAGAGGTCCCCAGGAATATTTGAAATTAAATGATGTGTCAATTTTTCAAGACAACATCTATGTTTCTGCCGAACCAAACCAATTTTTTGTTTTGGACAAAAATCTGACTTTTGTAAAGTCGGTTGATATAAAATGGACTGATGATATTCCGCTTCCTCAATTTGGTCACTACTTCAGTATAATAAACAGTGATACAGTTCTGTTCTATCATCCATCAGCATCTTATCATTATCATCTATATGATTTGAATAAAGAGGCTTTTGTTTCATCTCAGATTAAGAGACGTGGAACATTTGATATTTCCGATCACAGGAGCTTAACAAGAAACGCTTCAGGGAAGATTTATTTGTCCCGAAATTATAATGATACCATTTATACATTACGCGATAATAGATTTACACCTGAGTATATTGTCAATTTTGAACAACCAATGACAGACGAAGAAATTAAAGAACGCCTAAGGTTAACAGTTTACAATGCTTTCAAATTCCCTCCGGTACAAAAGATGCACCATGTCAATGAATTCATTAACAGCGAAGATTACATATCTTTTGAGTTCGTATTCAAACGGCAAGGGTATTTTTATTTCTACCATAAGGAGAAAAACAGTGTAAAAATATTCAATAACAGTTTGGAAAATGATTTTTTCTTAAATCCGACAATTGGTCATTACCAAAATAGTAATATTACATATATGGATGTAGCAGATTTACTTGAGAACAGAGAGTTATTAAGCTTTTCAATCCCCGACAATCTTACTTATGATTCTAATCCGCCACTGGTTTTTTATAAACCCAAGTTTGAGTAATTGTTTATTTCAACCCAAAAGGTTACCAGGATCCCCTTGGAGGATCGATTTCAGGTGGTAATAATCCAAATTCGCAGTCTTCTGGGCGGCAGATTAGGGTCTTAGCCTCTCAAACATTTTGCTGCTTTTCACCTTGGAGAGCTGGTGACTAAAAAATTAAAAATGAGAAAAATATTGAGCCATACAGCTCTATTCCTTACCATAATAACCAGCTGTAATAAACCAATAGAAACGAACCTTACCCATTATAATACTCCCCATATTTTGGACAGCAAGTTAAGTTGAAAAACTATAACTTTAAAACCGATATGGGAAGAAGTAGAACAACACATTCAGCGGGCTTTAAAGCCCAAGTAGCTTTAGCTGCGCTCCAGGAGCGTGAGACTTTAGCAGAACTTTCAAAGCGATTTGAGGTTCACCCAACCATGATTTCCAAATGGAAGCAGGAGTTTGTAGCTCGATCCTCAGAGATCTTTGCTTCCAAGGCCCCCAAAGATGATTTTGAGGAAGAAAGGAACCGTCTATTTGCTAAGATAGGACAGCTTGAAATGGAGCGTGATTGGCTAAAAAAACTTCAAAAAGGTTGGGGCTATGACAGATCTAAAGAGCTATATATCAACTGATGAGAACCTAAGTATTCGTCAGCAATGCGAATTATTGGACATAGCACCCAGTAGCTATTATTATAAGCCCAAAGGTGAAAGCCCGGAGAATCAGGAAATCATGCGACTTATGGATGAGGAGTTTTTAGAGCATCCCACTCATGGCGTACTGCAGATGCAGGACTTACTTTTCGCAATGGGCTTCTTGGTTAATCCAAAGAGAGTTAGACGGCTACTTCGCAAGATGAATATTATGGCCATCTATCCCAAGAGAAACTTAAGTAAGTTGGGGCATGCGAAATACATCCATCCCTATTTGCTCCGAAACTTGGAAATAAACAGACCCAATCAAGTCTGGGCCATTGACATTACATACATTCCCATGAAGCATGGCTTTATGTATTTGACCGCCATAATAGATGTTTATAGTCGCTATGTAGTGAGCTGGGGCCTGTTTAATGACTTGCGGGCAGAGAACTCGCTGGAGGTCCTACAAGAGGCCATCCGACAAAATGGAAAGTCTGAAATAATCAATTCAGACCAAGGAAGCCAGTTCACTTGTTCCTTTTGGGTTGAATACCTTAAGCGTGAGGGGATTCTCATCTCCATGGACGGCCGAGGACGGGCACTTGACAATATTTTTATAGAGAGATTTTGGCGAACAGTCAAGCGTGACTATGTGTATCTATACCCTGCTGAAGATGGGTTAGAGCTCTTTGTGGGCCTGAAAAAGTTCTTTAAATATTACAATGGAAAGAAGACCCATAAGGGAATAAATCGGCAAATTCCAGCCCAATTGTACACCAATTATGCTTAATTTGGCACTTCGTGCCAATGCGTTTTCTTAGGCATGGGCTAATTGAATGCGAAAAACCCCGGTCGAAACCAGGGTTCATTCACTCAGCACAGGTTATCCCTAAAAGGTTGCTCGCCAGCAGAGCCCTTGTCTGTTTCACCTGATGCCTCAAATATAAATAATGACTTGGAATTTCAACTTAGCAGGTCGTTATTTTTGTCCAACGAATGGGGAGTAGAATTATGGATTATCGATGCTTCGGTGCTGATTGACTCTGAGAACAAAATCAAGATGGTCGGAGCACCTTGGGCTAACGCAGATATGACGGAGTTGTTTTATAAGACGGTGAACAGTCATCAGTAAACAGTCATCAGTAAACAGTCATCAGTGAGCAGTGAAAGAGTTCAAGGTTTTATGTTTGGAGTTCAAAGTAGGTAAACTGCTATTCTCAACTTAGAACTTAGAACATTGAACTTAAAACAGTCAACAGTGAAAGAGTTCAAGGTTTTAAGTTTGAGGTTCAAAGTAGGTAAACAGCTATTCTCAACTTAGAACTTAGAACATTGAACTTAAAACAGTTAACAGTGAAAGAGTTCAAAGTTTTTGGTTTGAAGTTCAAAGTCTGAAAAATGTTTCGAGTTTGAAGTTTCGGGTTTTCAACTTTGAACATTGGACTTGGAACATTCAACAGTAATCAGTGAAAGAGTTGAAGCCTTTAGCTACAAGAAGCGTCTGAGCGATGCCTCCACTTCTCTCATAATGATTGGCAGATGCGGAGGGAACAATATTTAACATTATTTATCAGAAATTACCCCCCCCTCTTTTTTTTACATATCAAAATAAATATTGACACATTTGTAATAGTTTTTTGTACTTTATTTTATTGAGACCAAACTCTATCCCTAAAATGAAAGGAGTTCAAAGACATATCATCACCCTGCTACATCTAAGCTTGATAGCCGCCATGCTTTCTACTTCTTTTCTGGCGACCCGGGGTTTCTTCAATGATACGATCACTTCCAAACAATATGGTCTCGAAATAATCTGTCTTTCTGCAGGATTACTTTTTGTAATAACTTTTGCATTTAAAAATCAATTTCTATTCACTAAAATAGATCTGCTTGTTGTCCTCTTTGCTACCTGGTATCTGGTAAATGAACTCTTTAGCGATGGCAATTACACCCAGATGAATCAAATTCTTTTTGGTCTGTTTCTCTGGGGGCTGGTTTACATGTTTATCCGACAATTATCTGATAATACACCGTTTATTTGGGGTGTAAGCATAATCTGGATGCTTGTAGTTTTACTGCAATCAGGTCTGGGATTAATGCAATTGTATGGTTTGGAGAACTCCTACCATGGATTATTCAGTATCACCGGGACTTTTCACAATCCCGGGCCGTTTTCCGGCTTTGTAGTGAGTGGCTTGCCGGTTGCACTGTCAGTGATCAGTTATCAGTCAACAGTAAGCAGTCAAAAGTTATCTGAAAAGAAGCTTGGAGTTTCGGGTTTGGGATTAGGGTTGATGCGTAGGTTAGGGTTAAGGCATGGACTTGGGTTTGGGTTACGGTTGGGGTTGGGGTTAAAATACTCGATCCAGATATTAGGATGGATTACGCTGGTGCTTATTCTTCTGGTGCTACCTCCGGCACAATCAAGGGCTGCATGGATTGCAGGTCTGGCAGCTTGCTTTTATGTAATAGCGAATCATTCCAAAGTAAGAAACTATAGGGAAAAATGGAGAACAAGATTTATTAAGATCAGAAAGCCTATTCGTGTAATAATTCTGTCTTTGACTATTACTGCCATTCTCGCAGGCGCTTATGGACTTTATATAATGAAAAAAGGCTCTGCGGACGGGCGAATGCTTATATGGCAGATTACATCAGAGCTTATTAAGGAAAAACCATTGCTTGGTCATGGAGCAGGGAGCTTTGATGCTAAGTATATGGATGCCCAGGCGGAATGGTTCGCTTCAGGAAAGGGCACATCAGCTCAGGGTTTGGTGGCCGGCTCGCCGGAAGCTCCATTTAATGAACTGCTAAAACTTTGGCTTGAAAAAGGTCTAATAGCAGTTTCGCTAGTTGCTGCCTTGCTATACTATATTTTTGCCCCTGCAAAAAAATCAAAACGAAAGGAACAATCTGAGCTTACTAATCCCGGTCTCATAATTGCTTTTAAGGGATCTTTAATCACTTTGCTGACGTTTGGCTTATTTTCTTATCCCTTCGACATCAGTTCATTTACTTTGCAGTTAGTCATACTCTTGGCTCTCTTGGCAGGAACTAGCAAGCCATTATTTAGAATTAGCGGACAAAAGAGATTGCTTTTGTCTATCCCTATTACTTTTGTTATCATTCCGGGTTCAGTCTATTTTTTCCCACAACGCCAGGAGTATTATAAAGCGATGAAAACTTGGCAGGACGCTGACCAGCTATACAACTACCGCTCTTACCAGGCATCAGTTGCAGCTTACGAAGAAGCTTTAAATACACTCAAATCCAACGGACTATTCCTTCAAATGTACGGCAAGGCACTTAGTATGGACGAGGAGTACCAGAAAAGCAATGAGGTACTGGCAGAGGCTAAGTTTTACAAGAGCAGCCAGATTATTCAGAATACATTAGGCGACAACCATAAAGCCCTGGGAAACTATGCTCAAGCAGAAGAGGCATATATCAAAAGTGCTCAAATGATTCCGTCTTTAGTGTTTCCTAAATATTTACTGGCCAAGCTCTACAGCGAGAGCGGTCAACACAATAAAGCAAAACAAATAGCTGAAACTATACTTAACAGCGAAGTTAAAGTAGAGTCCTCGGCAACTAGAGAGATAATGAATGAAATGAATAAAATAAGTGAGCAGTTATCAGTGAGCAGTATGACTGATGACTGATAACTGATGACTGATAACTGAACATATTTGGGGAAAAAGAAGAGGAAGCCCCTGTGCTGCGACGCCCATGCTTCCTCTTCGGACTCCCTTTCTAAAGAAAGGAGGTAATAGTAATAGAACAAAGATAAGGATTTAGAAGACACATGGGAAAAAAGGCGGAGTTCTTTCACCCCAATGCTGCTGCAAGGCAGGTCGGCATTGAAAGAGAATGTAAGCTGGTAGTATGGATGGCAATTACTAATGATTAAGTTTATTAAAATGAAAAAGAAAATAATTTTTGCAGTAGCAACAGGATTCTTTGCAGTAGCAACTGTGTTTAATATGAATTTGTTACAAGACGACAAGAATGGAGAACTCGCTCTAGATGCAATTGCTGTAATGGCAAGTGCTACCGGTGAATCTGGTGGATCAGGTGGTCCCTGCCCCTGGGATGTACCTGACGCCATGTGTTACCAATATTATGGTGGACAATATGGCTGTTTTTATACTAGCGAATTAAATAGTGGATTAAATTGCAAATCAAATTAAGATACTATTAATCTCTTTAAGTGATGGGAAAACATTCCCATCACTTACTATTTGACGATGAACCAGAAATACAAAAGATTATTAATTTAAAAATCAACTCAATGAAGAGACTGATCTTTTATCCACTTTATATAGCATTTTTCGCAGCTTGTGGTAACACGAATAACACATCAGAGGCGCCCAAAGCTGAGTTGCACTTGGCCATAAGTCGCGAGATTGATTTAGGGCCTTTAAAACTGGAGATTGTTCCTCTCG
>JAAYTO010000181.1 GCA_012523755.1 Clostridium sp.
AGTTAAGGTATGCTATCGCATTATTCTGGGAATCGGTTATTCCCTTGTAGTTTCTAAGCTGAACAAATTCACTGTTTGTAGGTGCAATCAATGAATAAATAGGCATTTTGCCGCCAATTTTTTGATTATATTCATTAAGAACCTGGGCATAAAAATCAAAGCTATCCTTGTTAAACTTAAAAAGCTCTACAGCTTTGCCATCAATGACAATCCAATACCCAACACCATCACTCTCGTTATAGGGCTTTTTTGTAGGCGTCGATGTAAATGAAGGTTTGGGAGTTTGGGTTGGCAATGTCCCATCGGATGGGTTCGAAGGCTCATCTTCATTTTTATCAGCAGTTGCTTCAGGCACTTTGTTATACTCTTTAGACTTGTCCGAAACAATTATTTTAACATCCGAATCCTTTATAAACAATGCCTGTTGAATATCGTTGCTTATTTTTAAAAGTCTATCCCTTAGAATAAAAGTATCACTGTAATATTCAGTGTAGTCACGAAAATAGCTGCCGTCTAAAAGTGCCGATACCTTAAGCTCCGGCTTTTGCTTTAATGCCCTATTCTCCATTTCAGAAACCTTGGGCTTGTTTACATTAATAAAATTAGCAATACCTAAAATCCCAATTATAAACAAAAATGCTATTGCATCTACTTGTAACCTTTTCATGGTAAAACTCCTCCATTATATACGATAGTTGTGGGTGTACTAAATAAATATTGGAAAAACATTCCAAAAACTTAAGTTTTGCTTCACAATGGTTCTTCAACATTTTTCTTCACTTAAATAATATACACCCATAGTTGTGTAGGGCTTTTCTAAAACTTAAAGTAGAGGAACGGGTTGTACGATTGACCGACAAGCATAATAATCGAGACTATAAGTATTGCTATGTTTACCGTCGATTTAATTAGCTGATCTAAAGAATAAACCCCTACCTGTTTCTTTTGCAAATTCCCTTTTATACGCCCGAAAATAGTTTTGATAAGCGGTGTGCACCCTATAAGTGCTATCGCAATAAATATCACATAGCTGTTAAGGAAAATTCCAACCTCGGGACTTGACCAGGATGAAGCATTAATCCCAAACATAATCCCTAAAAACTGAAACGCCTTTTCAATACTGGTGTGATAAAAGAATACCCAGCCCACCAGTACTACCACTATAAAATAAAGTCTCCAAAAAACTTTGGGTATTTTCTTTTCAATTTTTAATAAAACAAATTTTTCAATTATTAGCAACACAAAGAAATACAAGCCCCAAACAACGAAGTTCCAACTGGCACCATGCCACAGACCTGTGAGCAGCCATACCACGAGTATATTCCTCACATGAAATTTCCTGTTTCCTCCAAGGGGAATATAGACATAGTCTTTGAAAAACGAAGTCAGGGATATATGCCATCTACGCCAAAATTCCGTGGCGGATTTGGCTATATACGGATAATTGAAGTTCTCCTTGTAATTAAAGCCATACATTCTACCCAAACCTATTGCCATATCGGAATAACCTGAAAAATCAAAATAGATTTCTATTGCAAATAATAAAATTCCTGCCCAAGCCCCCAATACCGGAAGTCGTGAATAATCCATATTAAGAAATGCCTTTGAAAATTCATTTGCTTGATTTGCAATAATAACCTTCTTTCCCAAGCCTATAATAAAGCGACTCACGCCGTTATTGAACGACTCAAAGCTAAGTGCTCTTTTTTCGATATCTTGCTCAACATCTTTATACCGCACAATAGGACCCGCCACAAGATGATGAAATAAAGAGACATATAATAAAAACTTGAAGGGAGATTTTTGTGCCGCTACCTCTCCCCTGTATACATCCACAATATAAGAAATTGATTTGAATGTATAAAAGGATATACCAATAGGAAGACCTATGCTTACAATAGGCAGGTTGATACCCAACAATGCATTTAAATTTTCTGTAAAAAAAACGAAATATTTAAAAAATCCCAAAACAAAAAGGTTTGCTATAACAGCTAGAACAAGTATTCCTTTACCCTTGTTGCTGCCACGGTTTTTTTCAATAGATTTTCCAATGAAATAATTGAAGAATGCATTAAAAATTAAAACCGAAATCCATATGGGTTCTCCCCATGCATAAAAAGCAAGGGAGGAAACAATAAGTACCGCATTTCTGTAAGTATTATTATTTATTGCATAATAGAGAAAAATGTTTATAGGTAAAAAAACACACAAAAACAAAAGACTTGAAAAAACCAACTAAAATCGCCTCACAATCTATAATTCTGCTTGCTAACAATGTTCTATATAATAAACTCTACATCAATTTGAGACATATTTCAAGCTTTATGCTACAATTCCCTTACTTACATAATACTGGTTTGAATTAGCCTATTGTTATTCCATAAAGAAAAGAGGTGAAAAATGTTTAGGAACTGTGATAAGTTTGAATTAGCCCATTGTTGTTCCATAAATAAGTCTGAAATATAAACATATAATTATAAGGAAGACAGTCTGGTTTAATTCACATACTGCTCCAAGGATGTCCCCCGTGACCCCGTTTACCTTTCTTGAAAAAAATTTTACAATAATTAATGCAGTCAACAAGGTCAGAAATGCCACTAGCAAACCGTCAATACCCAGAACCAAAAAGAAAAAAGGAAAGTAGATTAAGATCCCTATAAAAACCTCTTTGATTGTGCAATAGTGTACAAAGGACTTTCCCAAGCCTTCACCCTCCCTAGCATAAACCGATAACCCCGCACCGATTAAAGTGCCTACTCTTCCAGCAACAGGGAACAGCAATATGACCCTCGGAAAAAAGGCTTCCGGCAAAGCATTCAGCAGAGAATAATCCAAAAGAATGATGCACACAACACCTAGCAATGCATTGGTTCCGATCCTGCTGTCACGCATTATCTCAAGCATTCTTTCTTTCGGACGGTTTGAAAACAATCCGTCAAATGTGTCTCCAAGCCCGTCCAGGTGAAGTCCACCGGTCAACAAAATATATATTACCAGCATAAAAGCACTTATTACACCCAGAGAGAAAAAAAGCTTCAATATGAAAAAAAAAGCTGTCAGCATTCCTCCCAACAACAGTCCGATAACAGGAGCAAAAGCCAAGCCTTTTCCACAATCCTCTTCATCACAATCTATCTTATAGGGTATGGGAATTGTAGTTAAAAACTGTATCATAAGTATAAACCTCTTTATATGCCTCAAACCTATCACTCCCAAAAACAAGCTATGTACATACTTACTTGATTTTAACGTTGTAAGGTGGAAAATATGGGATATGTTTCATTTGCCATGTGTATACTTACTTGATTTTAACAGGAATACCCGATACACACAGGTATACATCGTCCGCATTTCTTGCAAGCATCTGGTTTACCCTTCCTGCAATATCCTGAAAAAGTCTTGAAAGCTTATTTTCAGGCACTATTCCCATTCCCGTTTCATTTGTCACAGCAATAAACGTAGTGTCGAGCCTTCTTACTGCAGAAAGCAGCTTATCAATCTCCAGCATTACAGCCTGTTCAATTTCCACCCTGCAGTCTTCAGGCAGTATGCTCCAATCAGTACACTTTTCCAAAATAATGTTGGAAACCATAAGGGTTATGCAATCAAGCAAAATAGCCTTCTTTTTTTCATATACCTTGCCAAGTTGCTCGTCAAAATCCTTATACGCTTCAAGCGTTGCCCAAACACTGGGTCTATGCTCCCTATGCTTTTTTATCCTTGTCCTCATTTCATCATCAAAGGGTATTGATGTAGCAATATACAACACTTGTTCATCACCTGCAGCATGTGCTAAAGACTGTGCAAATGAACTTTTACCGCTTCTTGCTCCTCCCGTAACAAGGATAAACTTCTTCATTACTTAAACCACCTCAGTATATAACATCTATCAGCCAAAGAAAACACATCGTAAAATTCCACTCTAAATCAAATAATTGCAAAGGACAACCACCGCTACTGCCGCCACACCTAAACCAACCACGGCAATAACCGACGTAACATACATCATTGTAATAGTTTGAGTAATATTTTTTATATCCGGCGGGTTGACATCATCACCAATTACAGGCTTATCCACAATATCACCAAAATACAGTCCCGGCCCTCCGAGCCTTATTCCCAGCACCCCCGCAATTGCGGCCTCAGGATAACCGAAATTCGGGCTTTTGTGCTTTTTCCTATCCCTCATCATAATGGAATATCCCTTTTTGAAGTTTTTTCCGGTAAACAGTGCTCCAATAACTATTAATAGTCCTGTAAGCCTTGCAGGAATAAAATTTACTACATCATCAAGCTTTGCAGGTATAAACCCGATATTCTTGTATTCATTGCTTTTATGACCTATCATTGAATCTATAACGCTAATGGTTATATAAGCAAATACCACTGGTGCTCCAATGCCCAGTAAAGAGCCAATTGTTGCATAAAAAATCGGAGCTACCACTTTATCTGAGGTACGCTTGGCTACTTTTTCAACAGTTTCTTTGATTATTCCCACCTCATCTAGGTTTTCACTCTTATTTCCACCAAATACAGTCAGCATCTTTCTCGCTTTAAACAAGTCCCTCTCCTTGAGTGCGTCGAAAACACTAAAAGCTCCAAGAGCAACCGTTCTTGAAGTAAAACAAGTATATATAAAGATTGTATTTACAATATGAAACACTATAGGGTGGACAAGCATACATGCCTTTAGAATCCCAAAAACAACCGATACTACTACGGCTATTACCAATAATGCCAGTAGGACTCCGGCTATTCTTTCATTTCTATATGCCTTTCTGGTGTTTCTAACCACGTCATCTCCCAGTGCCTTTACTCTTTTTTCAGAAGATACTCTAATAATAGCCCTCATCATTTTTTCCACATTTTTTGTCAGCCAACGAATAAACTTTACAGGATGCGGTAAGAAACGTGGGAAACCAATTAATACTTCAATAATATAAGCTATAAATAAATCAAGCAGTAAATACAGATCCATTGCCTTTCCCCCTTATACTATTCATTATTATAAATAAAACTCCTAAAATACTACTGAACCTGCAATACTGCAAGCAAATCAAAGATTCATTGCATTTGCCAAAAAACTCCATTTGGTGCTTTAATATTATATAGCTAAATTTTAAGAAAAATAAACCATTGTATCCTATATCATCGAAATAGTAGAAAATTATATTATAATAAGGTTATCTATAATTATTATATCAAGGTGCATCTATAATTATTATATCGTCTTTATATATAAGTTCAACATATATATTCGCATTAAACAATTGTATTATAGCATATTCTTCATGATTTGCAATAATTCCTTTACTATAAAACACGGTAAAAGCATGAACCCATCTCCTGCCAATACTCTCACAAGAGAGTTTTTTAAAATGCCATTTCAGCATTTAATATTCAGGCAAGAAAATCATTTTTTAAGAAATGCCCCTGGGATTACTAAGATATGGCGTGTGAAA
>JAAYTO010000182.1 GCA_012523755.1 Clostridium sp.
GCTCCCTTTGTATAATTTCTTACCCATTTAGTATAACCCCACTTTTCATTATCTATGGGTAACATCTTACTACAAAGGCTCAATAAAGTTTATCTGTAATTTATGCCATGGCTTAATCTTCCTTCATGATTTCACCGTGAAAAATAAGTATGTTCTTTATTTACTCGGCTGCGGCACCAATAAAAATCCGCGTCACAGTATCATTTTCAAGTCTGAGTATAACTCCCCCATATACCGTACCCAATACTATAACACTACCATTCTCATCGCACTCATTGTTTAAAAATTCGCCGTAAGCAGTCAAAACTTCATTTCTGGTGCTGCCAATTCCAATGTTTCTCCGCAGTTTAAAATTACAGGGTTTAGTCACAACTATACTGTTAATTACTTGTTTGTTATCGTCGTCCCGAATCATATCCAATTCAATTCCTTTTGATTTGTAAAACCATGTCTGATGCTCCAATAAATCGGCATATGTTAAAAAAGTTTTCGACTTTTCTTCCGCTTCCCCAATTATTTTAATGCATTCTTTGTCCTCCATATATAGTGCAAGACCTCCGATTAACTCATCCTCCATCAACCTGAATCCTAATTCAGGAAAATCCTTTTTCCCCGATATTAAAATCTTTTTTTCCTCGTCAAACCATTGTACATCATAACCCAAGCTTTCGGAGACAAACCTCAAGGGTACAATTGTTCTGCTATTAACAATCTCCGGTGCAGTATCCATAGTTTTTATTTCATTTCCTACATAGTACGTCTTTTGTCCGATTTGCATTTTAACCGTTTTGCCTTCATAACTTATTTTAATCTGTTTCAAAGCTCCGTCCCATTCTACTTTACCGCCCATATTTTCAGCAATAAACCTCAGCGGTACAAAGGTTCTGTCATCCTTGATCAATGGCCCAAAGGTTCCATAATCGTCATTGTCCACCGTTGTTCTCATCCCGTTTACAATTGCCCTGTTTTCGCCAACTTTAAGGCAAATTCTTTGACCATATACCCGATCAATTTTTAGAAGCCTTTCATAAGCGTAAAATCTAAACCCGTCCCTAATTTCATAATCTTCAATATCCAACAATAGATTCAATAATTTATCTTTTCCCATTTGACTTATTTCATCTTGCAGGTTGCTAAGCTCTTCCTCTTGCTCAATTAAATAGTTTTTAATTTCAATTTCATCTTCATAAAAATTAATGAGTTTATCATAATTCATGAAATATATTCCTAAGTCTTCTACAGGCTCGAAATCCGATCTTTCCCAGATTATTTTATCTTCCTCAAAGCGAAAATACGGTCCGCCAATAAGGTGTTCAATCCAATAAGGTTGTAATCCCGGTATATAAAAGGTAACTTTTGTATGTCCAATATTGTCTTTCCAGACAGAACCGGTTTTAATTATATATCCAACAAAATCAGTTCCTGTAGAATATTTACTCATACTAAACTTATATGTATTTTTAATTATTTTTCTCTGACCTTTTTTAAAATGAACCGAAAAGGTAAACCAGCTGGAATAATCGTCAAATCTGCTGTCAAAGGACTTAGGGGGCTTTATCCCGTTATCGGATTCGACCTTTAAAACTCCGCTCTCATCCTCGGCAGTAAAATCCCTAATACTTGTATCACCCAAAATAGAATCCGGATCCGGAATCCGTTCACATGGAAAACCCATCAATACATCCTTTTCCTCACCTGTATTTAAAAACTCAAAAGTGCACTCCGCCCTTCCTTCCAAAGGATACACTCTTATATCCTCGTCCACCATAATTATATCTTCATCTGTCATGGGATAGACTCCCTCCGGAGATCTTCCAACGACACAATCGTTTGCAAACACCATGTTTGCATGAATTACCAATGCTGCTATAAGCAAAGCACAGGATAAAACAATCTTTTTCATTTTAGTAACCTCCATCAAAAAAATAAACATGCTTTACCTAACTATTCATAAATAATCAACCACTAATATTTTTCAGCTTTTTCTGTTTATTAATTATATACTAAAGTTTGCATAATAGTTAGTATTAATCCGAAAAATTATATAATTCCTCTACTTTCTTATTTTTCCCAGCGGTTTATGTTAAATTCACATTTAGGCACTATAATGTAGCTTTGTACCTGCGTAACATTTGTATTTTCTACTAATGATACATTTAAATAATAGTTGTACCCGTCTTTCAAAAATAACCTAAAGGTAAACACCTTTCCGTCTATTTCTTTAAACCATAATTGTATCAACATGCTGTCATCTCTATTAAAATCGCTATTTATTGAAATAAGCCTTTTATCCGTAAACTTATAAAAATCACTTAAAAGACTCAAGACCGTATAGCCAGACGGAAACCAATAATGCCTCTCAAAATACTCCGGTTCTCCGTCATTATTAAAGTCAATTTCAAAAAAATCATGATTTCCACTCACAGACTTTAATCTTAGTTTTTTGTCACGATCAAATTTATCGGTTTCATCCCCTATAAAAATTTGTATATCATCATTTATAGGTGATTTAGCCATTAATTCTTCTTTTATTTCGGAGATATAAGAATTAATACTCTTTTCATAAAGATGATAATTGTTAAATACCTGATGCCATTCAAATTCCTTCGGTTCCAATTGGATCGATACAAATTCCGTTATCTTATCCGGAACCAGTTTATAAACATTAATTGTATCGATATATTTGGAATAGTAATTATAAGATCTTTCTATAAGAAATAAATCGTTGTTATGCTCGATAACTGCAGCATGCAAGTCCAAAGATATCAAGCTGTCTATATATTTCAGCTCACCCTTTGACTCTCTATATATGATTATGTCGACAAATCTTGCCGAACCCCCGGAATCGGCAACCAATAAGTAATAATCATCCTTATCCAGGTTATATTTATAAACATGACTGACATATCTATCATAGTACTCTCTGCTATAAATAATATCCTGTTCGAATTTACCGTAAAATTCACCGGCATTTATTTCAAAAGAAGCATAATTAAAATTCAGTTTATCAAAACTTCTGTTGAACAATGCTTCCTCCAGCCGAACAATCAAGCTGTTTGGGACATTATTATCCTCATAATTAACTGTCTTAAAATCTCCTTGGACTTTTGCCGCAAAGTGCTCAATTATATCGTCAACATCCTTCGGAAATGCCTTTTCAACATCCGGATCAGTATAATCTATCTTAACAAAATTCGTATCATAGTAATCCCAATTATCAGAAAGCTTAAGGTGAAACTGTAAATCAATCAAATAATCCAGTAGTATAGTTGTCTTACCGTTTTCACAGATTCTTACATCCAGCAAATAAATATCTTTTGATTTTTTACGGTAAAAAGAAAAGATTACAATCTTTCCGTCAATTATTTTAAACCACTTTTGGGTCAAATAATAATAAACAGAACTCCATGATGTAAAAAGTGCAGGTTCTAACGATTTAGTTTCGGGATTATACCAATTGACTTCAGTCTCGGTATAATCGCTGCCACCATTGTATAGTATTTTCCTTTCATAAAACTCGTCTTTTCCGTCATTGTTTACATCAATAGCATTTATATTCCATAAAGTAGTATCGCTGTTGTTATCCCTCGCTTCATCAAACAAATCATTTCTCTGTATCTCATCGCCATAAAAAGTTTTATGGGTTCTGTCGGTGTAAACCAAGTCCGTGGCGATATCCTTAACATAATCTTCTACTTTACCGACAATAGGAGCATTTTGGTTTTTATATAACAAATTATACCGGTAATCATCTCCCATTTTTGCGATATATGTATATGGGCAATCATAAAGCGATACAAAGCCACTATCACCACAGGTTAAGCCAAACAATCCTACAGCTTTTGTTGTCTTAGTTTTATAATCATCGTAATTAGCAGCTAAATAAAACTTGCCGTTATTCTTACAAATTGCAAAGCTACGATAATAGCCAAGATAATCGGAACCGGCATAAACGTACTTGTCGTCGAATTTCTTCAGTACAAAAAGCCTATTTGAATAGGAGTACTCGTACTTTAAATTTTCAATAACAATTATTTCGTCGGTTCCATCTCCATCAATATCGCATTTATATATAAGACAATCTGATACGGTATTTTGCATTAAATCGTTTAATTTTTCTTCGTAAAAGTCAATATCGTCATTCATATTCGGCTTGAAAACAAAATCTTTCGCTGTTATCATCAGGCTTTTATCATTCAGCTCAAGAATCAACGAATCAGAATCACCACAATATAAAGCTTTTTTTATTTGATTTATAAGCTCTATGGGTAGTCCCGGACATTCCTCATCAAAGCTAATATCATCGGCGGATCCAGTTGGAAAAGTAAAGTTATATACTAAATCAAGCAATTCTGAATTTGTAATTTCTCCTTGTTGACCTGCATTTTTCTGTACCGGAACTTCCTTATTGTTTTTATCCCTGCGTAAGCTTGAACATGATACAGAAAAAAACATTAACAAGATTAATGCCACAAACAATTTCCTCTTCATTTTATCTCTCCATTACATTCACTAATGCACAGCATTTTATAAAATTACTATGCAATCATTTTCCTATTTATCTTTGAGATTTCTTCACACCATTTTCTACGCTCTTCATGTTCCATATCCATAATTTCATCATGAGATTAATGAAAATAATATGCTATAAAGGCTGCTTTCTGGTAAAGCTTGTACTGAGTGTCCCCGGCTGGGTTTCCCCATGGTATCTAGTCTCCACTTCGAAGATATTCCCACATTTAGGACATTCTGCTTTTACATTTGACATATCCGTACTGTTAATCGTATCGTAAAACTCCTGCAGGTAAGCAAAATCTGATGAAAACAGACCTTCAATAATATTGGTATTGATAGCTTGCAAATCCCCCAATTTCGTAATAACCCTTGCTAATA
Organism: Clostridium sp.; assembly: GCA_012523755.1. Taxonomy (GTDB): domain Bacteria; phylum Bacillota; class Clostridia; order Acetivibrionales; family Acetivibrionaceae; genus Hungateiclostridium. The sequence continues at coordinate 4,894 of JAAYTO010000182.1, forward strand.
TAATAATTGGAAGGTATGCTGAGTTTTGCTGCACTCTAGGGTCCTTCATGGGCAGAATCTCATCAGCCGCTACGGCTAGTCTCATAGTCCCCGTGCGATGCAAATTCCCATTTTCATCAATGTAGCCTTTTGGTAATGTAAATTCATATTCCATTTTAAATGCCATTTTATTACCTCCAATATTTTATTTGAATAAGTATAA
>JAAYTO010000183.1 GCA_012523755.1 Clostridium sp.
CCTTGAAGTTAGAGTGTAAACTATGAAACCGCCGTATACGTGAACCGTACGTACGGTGGTGTGGGAGGTCGGTAAATAAAATAATTATTTACCTCCTACCCGATTTACTTGTCTTGCCAACTATAATTATACTCTAAGATATTTCTATATAGTTCGCTATTTATGGTTGAAAACAAACCGCTTGTCCAGCTGATACTTTATGACATAACCTATCGACAGCCCAATGAATGCACCGATGTACTTTGCGGATTCATAGTCAAAAAGAAAGTCAAAGGAGAGCTCAAAAGCCCAGTATATAAGTGTTGTAAATATGCCCATAAACGAATACAACAAAAACTTTCCTGTGTTTTCAGATTTGTTTTTTGTCTCATAATTGAATATGAACCTCTTGTCTAATGCATACTTTATTACCAACCCGGTTAAAGTTCCGAAAAAAATAGCAATAAGAAGACCGAGTTTTATGCTTAAAACTCCAAATATGTCAAAAACAAAATCTTCTCCGATTTCAAAGGCCGGCAGGAGCATTAGAATCAAGTGCTGTGTAGATAAATTACCCAATGTGGATATGCCTGCAAAAAGAGCATATTTCAGTGCTAATATCAACAAATTGTATCCCGCCCATCGATTGTTAGTTAAGTACCAATATGATTTTAGAACGTGGCGGCATATTTGTCAAATTATATATCGGCAATGGGTGCATAGTATTTAAGTAAAGAAAAATATTCCAGAAACTTAAGTTGCACAAGTCTAGAGTCTGTAAATGCCCCGTGAGGTCTAAAAAAACTCACTACGTGAGAATGGATGCTCTCCTTTTTCACGTCGTATTAACAGGCGGCTACAACGTGCTTCATAATGTTTACTCCATATTTTTCCTCGACTTTATTCTTCACATTTATTAATACATCCATCGACTATGAACAGTGCCATACATAAAAATGAAAACTGTAGAAATCTTTCTTGATAATGAAAAAAAAAGCTGTTTTGATAACTGCATTTAATCAAATAATAAATAGGGCTTAAATTCACCAATCAAAAGCTTGAGTCCAATTAATAACGTTCTTGTTGTAAGGAGATGGAAATATGAAAAAAAATACAGGCGCGGTTAAAACGGCTCAAAATGAAGGTATATCAACTGAAATTCAATATAATCAGGAAAAAGACTTTTACAAAGGCATTGGTGGAGAGTTGAGAATGAAGGCGGAAGGACTTTTTAAAAAAGCCAAAGAAAAAGGCATCTCTATCGAGGATTTGTCAATTAATGTATTGAAGGAAAAAAAGGTGGAATTTCCCGGTGTCGGAAATGTTGAATTACCTTTATACTTGGTTAAAATTAGAGGTAAGGATATTTCAAGTGGACAGGTTATTGTTGACGGAAAACAGATAGATTATTATAACAGATACCAGAAGTATATTGCACAGAAGATTGAGAATAAAAACGCCATTAAGGATGAGAGGGGAAGAACGGTTTTAGAAAGCAGGAGACCTTTGATAAAGCAAAATCCCGAATTTGCTCTTACCGAATGGGAAATGTTTGAAATAGCAAAAGAGCTTATTGATGATAAGGAATTTGGTCTTGAAAAAACCATTACCGGTGCATGCGACAGAATTATAAGAAAGCTTATGGGGGAAAATGACTGGCTTTATCCTGAAGAGGCGAGGCTTTTAGATGAGGAGTTTAGTTCTGTTCAAAGCCGTGTGATAAGTGAGCAGGAGAAAAAACGGGCGAACCCGAATAAAACTTTAGTAAAGAAGGCAACACAAAGGCAAATCAATTACTTTAAACAGAGACTTAAGAGTATGGACATGGATCCCGACGACCCAGTGGTGTTAAGCAATATTTTTGTGGAAATGGGGATTGAACAAAAAGATATCGATGACCTGAGTGTAGGGGAGATGAGTAAGATTATTGAGAGCCTTAGCAGCGTGGTATCTAAAATTAAGGATGATATGCAGAATGTTGATATATCAGGAATAAAGGAAACAGAAACTGATGCGGATAAAGATACTGTAAAGCAATAAATTTATAACATAATAACTGGGAAATGATGTGAAAACTATTAACTTATTAAGTTAGACTAAGTTTCTATTTAACTTGTTTATATTATGTAGTATAATTGTAACGAAAAAGTAATCAAAAAAATTCATATTTTGTTGAAAAAAAGCGACTTATATGATTATAATAGTGTATGCTTGGAGTTTTATACTTCAATCATATCTCATATAGACTGTTTTAGTATATACTATGAGGTGGTTATCATACAGATTGTTTTGGCATCCGCATCACCAAGAAGATCTAAGCTTTTAGAACAAATAGGTCTTGATTTTATGATTGTTCCATCGAAAATAAATGAAGGCAATAATGATGATTTAAGTCCGGCCGAGCTGGTACAACATCTTGCATATCAAAAGGCAATGCATATTGCTCAAAAAATGGCTCAAACCGGGGGGAATAACAGGTTTCTTGTTATAGGTGCGGATACTGTAGTAGTAAAGGATGGAATATTATTGGGAAAGCCTGCTGACAAGCAGGAAGCCTTTTGCATATTAAGCCGCCTGAGCGGAGAATGGCATGAAGTATTGACAGGTATAGCACTTATTGATACACAGGATTTCAAGTGTATCAAAGGCTTTGAGACAACGCGGGTTAAGATGAAAGAACTATCTGACGATACTATTTTTGCATATATAGATTCAAAGGAGCCTATGGATAAGGCGGGGGCTTATGGTATACAGGAAAAAGGAGCAGTGATGGTAGAAAAAATTGAAGGATGCTATTTTAATGTTGTAGGTCTACCTCTCTCGCGGTTGGCTGAATTGCTTAAGGAATTCGGAGTTTTTATTTTGCAAAAGTAAACTCTTTGGGTAAAGCTGAATATCAAGGCTTCGGTGAGTATTTGACTCCACTGAAGTTAAATGAGGAACTCTGCCTTTCAGAAGGTAGGGTTTTGGAATTAAGATTAATCGGGAGGAGAAGATAAATGTTATTATCAAGAGACATAGGTATTGATTTAGGAACAGCTAATACATTGGTTCATATAAAGGGAAAGGGTATTATAGTAAGAGAACCTTCAGTGGTTGCAATAAACACAAAAAACAATGAAATACTTGCAGTTGGCGATTCTGCGAAGGATATGATTGGAAGAACCCCTGGAAATATTGTTGCAATAAGACCAATGAAGGATGGCGTCATTGCAGACTTTGAGGTAACCCAGAGCATGCTTAAGTATTTTATTAAGAGGGCAACATCAAAAGGAGTATTTGGAAAGCCCAGGGTTGTCATTTGCGTTCCGTCGGGGGTTACGGAAGTCGAAAAAAGAGCTGTGGAGGAAGCAACCATTAATGCGGGGGCCAAGGAAGCTTATCTTATTGAAGAGCCTATGGCAGCTGCTATAGGAGCGAATCTCCCGGTTGAGGAGCCATCGGGAAGCATGGTTGTGGATATAGGCGGGGGGACCAGTGAGGTTGCGGTTATATCCCTCGGGGGCATAGTCACAAGCAAATCTTTGAGAATTGCCGGTGATGAACTTGATGATTCTATTGTGCACTACATTAAAAAGGAATATAATTTAATGATAGGAGAAAGGACTGCGGAAGAAATAAAGGTTAACATAGGGGCAGCATATAAAAAGGTCAGGGAAGATAGTATGGAGATAAGAGGGAGAGATCTTATCACAGGGCTTCCTAAGAATGTAACCATAACATCTTCAGAGGTCATGGAAGCATTAAAGGATCCAATTTATACCATAGTGGATTCTATAAAAATAACTCTTGAGAAGACACCACCGGAACTTGCGGCTGATATTATGGACAGAGGAATAATGCTTACCGGTGGAGGAGCACTATTAAAAGGGCTGGACAGACTTATAAGAGATGAAACGGGTATGCCTGTGAATATTGCTGAAAATCCATTAGATTGTGTGGTTATGGGATCCGGAAAGGTTCTTGAAGAAATAGAAACATTGAAGAAGGTGCTAATTTCTCCTAAGAAACTTAGATAGAAGGGAGATAATCTTGTTGCGTCGGATTATAAAAAGCAAGCTTTTTATTTTGCTAACGGTTACAGTTATTGTTTTGGTTATAATGGGGTTGTCTTCGAGGAAAAACAGCAAGTTAAAATATGTTAGCAATGCATTTACTGTTGTGCTTACTCCTTTTCAAGAACTTATTAACTACATTGGCACTCAAATAGATGAGGCTTCAATCTATTTAAGAGATATTAAGGTTGTAAATGAGGAAAATGAGGTTTTGAAGGCAAGAATTGCTGAGTTGGAAAATGAGATAAAAGAACTTTCGGGTTATAAAATAAAAAATGATGAGTTAAGAGAGGCGTTGAATATAAAGCAGCAATTCAGTGATGTAGAATTTTTAGGTGCAAACATTATTGCAAAGGATGTGGGCAACTGGTTCAATACCTTTACAATAGACAGGGGAATAAGCGACAAAATCAGTGTTGACTCAACAGTTATCACAAGTAAAGGGCTTGTAGGGCGGGTAGTAAGCACTGACCTTATTTCTGCCAGGGTGGTATCAATTATTGATGAAGACAGTACCGTAAGTGCAAGAATTGCCAAAACCGGCAACCTAGTTTTCGTAAGAGGTGATCTGAAGCTAAAAGATCAAGGTTTGTGTAAGCTGGAAAACATATTTCCTGATGTGGATATATCCGTGGGCGATACAATAGAGACTTCGGGGTTGGGCGGAATATATCCAAAGGGCATTACCATAGGGACTGTTAAGGAAATCAGGCGTAAAACCAGTGATATGAATAGGTATGCAATCATTGAACCTGCCGTAGATTTTAAGCGGCTTGAGGAAGTGTTTGTTCTTATTGGCAAGGATAATATTGAAAAAGCAGGCGAAAGGGAAGATGAGGGTTAAAATTGTATCGTATACGGTTTTGATATTTTTTATAACGCTAGTTCAGTCAACTGTTCTAGATAATATCAGAATATATAATGTTAAGCCCAATTTGTTGATGGTTTTTATAGTAACGGTTGCACTTCTCGGCAGCAACGTGGAAGGTGCTGTGGTTGGTTTCTCTTGTGGTCTTGCCCAAGATATGATTTCTGGAGGCCTCATAGGCTTTTATGCACTTTTAGGGCTCTATCTTGGGTTTGGAATAGGCTCTATAAATGAGAGACTATACAGGGAAAATGTGCTGGTGACAATTTTTGTTACCTTTATATCTACGGTAGTTTATGAGTTTACCGTCTATTTTTTAAGCTTTTTTGCAAAAGGTTCTTTAGAATTAGTTTTTCCTTTTACACATGTGATTTTACCTGAAGCAGCTTACAATAGTGTTGTATCAATTATTATATTTGTTGTGGTATTAAAAATAAAAAGGTGGTCTGAAAAAGTAACTAAGCTTTCCAGACGTTATTAAGGAGTTTATTGCAGCTTTTTATAGGAGGTGGAAATGTGGGGGAGAAGGAAAATAAAAATAATAAGATAAATGAAAGATATAAGGTCGTAGTAGTAGGTATGACCCTAGTCTTTGTTTTGATTCTTCTTCAGTTAATAAACCTTCAGATCATTCGTGGCGAATACTATGATGAACAATCACAGATGAAGCTGCTTTCCGAGAGGGATATAGTTGCTCCTAGGGGAAATATAGTGGATAGAAACGGTATACCGATTGCCGTAAACAGGGTAGGATACACAGTGAAAATAGCAAAAACCGGTTTGAATGAAAACGAAATAAGTGAGTTGATATTAAAGCTTATTGATGTTTTTGAGAAAAACGGTGACTCTTATGAACAAAATTTAGGCAATTATCTGACGTTCAATCCTCTGGCTTTTGGTTCTAAAATTAAATCGGAAGAGGCTTTGGAAAGTTGGAAAAAAGACATGGTTATGAAAAAGGAAGATATAGACTTGCTTGGGACACCAGAGGATGTATTTAAATATTTTAGAAAAAAATTCTATATTGAGGATAAGTATACCAATGAAGAGGCCTACAAAATAATGATTATCAAATACGATATGCTTATTAAAGGATATTCTGCAACTAATCCTTTGCTTATTGCAAAGGATGTTAGTGTACAAACCGTTGCACAAATTGAAGAAAGGCATCATGAATTTCCGGGGGTCATCATTGATGTTGTACCTCAAAGGAAATATGTGAATGCAAGTCCGGTAGGTCATATCCTAGGGTATATTGGAGTGATAAGTGGTGAAGAGTATCAGAAGTATAAGGACAATGGATATGGCCTGAACGATATGATTGGCAAGAACGGTATAGAAAAAACCCAGGAAGTTCAGTTAAGGGGAATAAATGGGAAAAAGAGGGTTGAGGTGGACACAAACGGAAGACTTACAGCGGAACTTAGCAGCGAACCGGCAATTCCCGGGAACGATGTGGTGCTTACCATAGATCTCCGGCTACAAAAAGCAGCAATGGAATCTTTAAAGCAGAATTTAGAGTTGATAAGGTCGCAGGCAGATAATAAGAAGAACTTTGGAGATGCCTATGCTGGTTCAGCCGTTGCTATTGATGTGAATACTGGAGAAGTTCTGGCACTGGCAAGTTACCCCAGTTACGATCCATCTGTTTTTCTCGCAGGTTCACAGGATAAGGAAGCACAAAAAATAATACAAGACCTTATTGAAGGTAAGGGTGAGTATTCATGGTATAACAGGGCAATACAAGGAAGATACGCTCCCGGTTCTACTTTTAAGCCTTTGACGGCAATTGCAGGACTTGAGACAGGAGTAATAACTCCCCAGAACAGTTATATTCCTTGCAGGGGAACTCATGTTATAGGGGGGTGGACCTTTAAATGTCTGGAGTATCCAGCCTATGGACATGGCAGAATTGATCTTGTAAAAGCCTTGGCTACTTCATGTAATATCTATTTTCATGAACTGGGTGTTAATACCACGATAGATAATATAGATTTGTGGTCAAAACGGTTTGGACTTGGGGAGTATACAGGAATTGAATTACCTTCAGAAAATAAGGGTATCAGAGCGAATAAATCAACAAAAAAACAGTTGAGAAACGATGATTGGAGACCGGCGGATACTGCTCAAACTGCTATAGGACAGTTTGACAACGCATTTACGCCTATTCAGATAGCCAATTACGTTAGTACGTTGGCAAACGGAGGGAAAAAATATAAGCCTCATATTGTCAAGGAAATACGAAAGTATGATGGTTCAATTGTTCTTAAAAGTGAGCTGGAATATGAGGATTTACAGATAAAGAAAGAGACAGTTGAGCTGGTTCATAAGGGAATGGTGGAAGTTGCAAATACCCAGGATGGAACTGCCAATAAGGTTTTTGAAAATTTGAAACCTATTATTGTAGCGGGAAAGACCGGAACACCAGAGACTGGATTCGAGCACTTGGGGCAGTCTTCGCACGGGTTGTTTATTGCCTATGCTCCGGCCGATAATCCACAGATTGCAGTGGCGGTGGTTATCGAGCATGGAGTATGGGGATCCTATGCCGCACCAGTTGCAAGGGATATTTTTGAGGAGTATTTTGGCATGAGCAGCAGCAATTTACCTCAGGACAGCATAATTCCCGACCAGGCACAGTTAACACGCTGATATTGTAATTTATTGACTATATAAGTATAAAAAAGAGCTACCTTGGGCTCGAAACTTAATTTTCAAAATTCAGCTTTTGCTGAATTAATCGACATTTTATTGGGGGTTTCTTAAATGAAGGATAGCAGTGTTATTTTTAAAGGTTCTTTAGATTGCCTTACCATCATAATGAAGGAAGAGGAGGATTATAGCACTATATTCGAGAATATTGAAAAGAAGATAGAGTCTTCCGGAAGGTTTTTTAAAGGTACTACTCTTTCTGTTAAATACAGAGGGAAAAAGCTGTCAAAAGAAGAGGAAAACAAGATTTTTGAGCTTTTGAAGAACAAAAGCGGTGCAAACATTAAAATTTTTGAAGAGGACACCGAAGAACCTGTGAGGGTTGAGAGAAAAGTTCAGCCGCCGCTGACACATCCAAAGATAAGGATGAGTAATTTCTATTTTAAAAATCTTGATGAGGGAATCACTAAATTTCACAGGGGAACGGTAAGGTCTGGTCAGTCGGTAAAGTTTGACGGAAACCTGGTAGTTATTGGTGATGTGAATCCTGGGGGTGAGGTTGTCGCAACCGGGAATGTTGTGGTTATGGGTTCTCTGAGAGGAGTGGTTCACGCTGGTTCTAACGGAAACAGAGAAGCATTGGTGGTGGCCTTAAATTTGCAACCTACACAACTTAGAATAGCCGATGTCATTACGAGGTCACCGGATGAAAAAGAAATTATGAGCCAATTTATTCCTGAATTGGCATATATTAAAGAAGATACGGTTTATATTGAGAGGTATCTTCCTGCAAGATAGGCTTGATGGTGCTGGCATAACCCAAATTCACAGAATGGTCTGCCATTACTTTTTAGAAGAAAATGAAGAATTGACAAATTATTAAAAGAAATATATAGTTTAAATAAGAGTTTTTTTATAAGCATTTTAACAAGTAGATGTTCCGGCTTGTTGATATGTTTGTTTTTAGGAAATATGGTAAAATTCCATGCAAGCTAATATAGTTCATATATTTTATCTTGATAGAAATAGATGATTATATCTGACTTAATACATACAATGAAGAACGATAGGTTTGAAATAGGTTTACGTTCTTAATTGAATATAGGTGGGAGGTATATAAATGGGTGAGGTTATTGTTATAACTTCTGGAAAAGGTGGAGTAGGTAAGACGACAACCACAGCAAATATAGGAACAGGTTTGGTACTTCAGCGCAAAAAGGTGGTTTTAATTGATACTGATATAGGTCTTAGAAATTTAGATGTTGTAATGGGGCTGGAAAACAGGATTGTGTATGATATCGTTGATGTTATCGAGGGTAACTGCAGATTAAAACAGGCCTTGATAAAGGACAAGCGTTATGAAGGACTTCATCTCCTTCCTGCTGCTCAGACTAGGGATAAATCTGCCGTTAATCCTGAGGGAATGATCAAATTGTGTAATGAATTGAAAAAGGAGTTTGATTATATATTGGTCGACTGTCCTGCTGGTATAGAACAAGGCTTTAAAAATGCAATAGCAGCAGCAGATAGAGCAATAGTTGTTACTACCCCTGAAGTTTCAGCTGTAAGGGATGCAGACCGGATTATTGGGCTTTTAGAGGCAAACGAATTAAGAGAACAAAAGCTCCTTATAAACAGAGTCAGGCCAGACATGGTAAAACGCGGGGACATGATGTCTATTGACGATATTATTGATATTCTTGCCATTGATTTAATTGGAGTCGTCCCTGATGACGAAAAAATAATTATTTCTACAAATAGGGGAGAGCCTGCCGTAACCGACAATAAATCCCAGGCAGGAGAGGCATATAGAGCAATAGCAAGAAGGATTATGGGTGAAAATGTTCCGATACTTGACCTGCGAGAAGAAGACGGATTTATGTTTAAAATCAAAAAGCTTTTCGGATTAAAAGTAAATTAAATAGGAGGAGACTTATGCTACTAGATTTATCAAAATTGTTTGGTAGGTCGAAGAATTCAAAAGATCTTGCCAAGGAAAGACTGAAGCTTGTGCTAATCCATGACAGAGCAAACGTTTCTCCTCAGTTTTTAGAGATGGTCAAAGGGGAAATCATCAAGGTAATTTCCAACTATATGGATGTGGATGAGGATTCATTAGATATTCAAATGACCAGAACTAGGAGTGAAGAAGGAGATAGGGCTGTACCGGCATTGGTTGCAAACATCCCTATAAGGAGTGTAAAAAACAGCGGAAAATAGAGAGTTTGGATGGTTTTTATGAATATTGCTTTAATTGCTCATGATAAGAAAAAAGAATTGATGGCTTCATTTTGTATTGCATATAAAAGCATACTAAAAAACCATACTCTGTTTGCTACGGGAACTACAGGGGCGATTATAGTTGAAGCCACCGGGCTTAATATTCACAAGTTTTTGCCTGGTTTAATGGGTGAACAGCAAATTAGTGCGAGAGCAGCCTATAATGAAATGGATCTGGTTATTTTTTTTAGAGATCCTGTTACGGCTCAGTCCCATGAGCCCGACATTAACTCTTTATTACGGGCGTGCGACATGAATAACATACCGTTTGCCACGAACTTAGGCACTGCAGAAATTCTGATTCAGGGGCTTGATAGGGGAGACTTGGATTGGAGAAAGATTATTCACAAGTAATAGAAAATCATTCTGAAAGGTTAAGTGACGATGCTGAGTATATACTCAAATTGTAACTTACAGATGAAGGGTTATATGCTGTCCAATTAGGGTGCTAGAATAGTTTCTATTATTTGCCTAAGTTACAGTAAAAAATGAGCAATCGACTTTAAAATCGGTTGTTCTTTTTTTCTTTAAAAGTTATGTATTATCCCATTGTTGTAAAGATTGCATTCGTTGTAATATTCCCCTGAGATATTTAATATATTTAAAATATACAGACGAAGCAATATGTATTATACATTTTTCAACAATAACCGTTGACCAAGATTTAGAGTTTTACACTATAAAATCATAAGAGGATGTGCTGTTTGTGGACGATATTGTTTTTAAAACAAGGTACCCGAGGCAGAGTATGCTACAGAGGCGCAGAAAAGTCAGAAGAAGCAAGAGGGTAAGAAGCAGCGATAAAGACAGGTACAGTTGGGCACAAAAGATTAGGATACAGATTATGATATGTATGTTTATTCTGCTGTGGGCAGGGATAATAAAGAGCATTGATTCTCCTGCTACTAACTTTCTTCAAGGCAGGATAAAAGATGTGCTGTCATATAATATTGAGATTAAGAGCATTTTAAGTCAAGTGAACAATCTCATGAAAAAAGAAGAAGGTTCTGAAAATGGGCAGTATACGCAGGATAATATTGGAGAAGGTGAAGAGGGTGCATCAACAGATGATGATATGTATGTGACATCTATCGATAATGTCTTTGACGACCAAAATGAGCTTGACAACACTGGAGAACCATTGGGTAAAGGAATGGTTCAAAGTGCCAATTATAGCGGCAATGAGAACACCGAAACGGATAAACTCCAGATAAAGGATGAGATATCTTTTATTATACCGGTGGGGGGAGTAGTTGGTTCATTATACGGAGAAAGAATACACTCAATAAGTGGAGAACTCGAATTCCATAAGGGAATTGATATTGAGGCGTTAGAGGGAACCCCCATAAAGGCAGCGGAAAAAGGGGAGGTCATAGAAGAAGGGGAAAGTGAAACCTATGGTAATTACATAAAGCTCAGGCACGATAATAATACCATATCTCTTTATGCTCATTGCTCATCTCTTTTAGTAAAGAAAGGACAGATTGTAAACAAGGGAGATACCATCGCAAAAGTAGGGAACACTGGCATTTCCAAAGGAGCACATCTTCATTTTGAGATATGGAAAGACGGAGAAGCGGTAAATCCCCTTGATTTTATACAATCACCAATAAATTAAGCTTTTTGGAGGGTAAATGTATTCATATCAATATTTTAAAAAAACCGTTTAAAATTAGCATTGACCCGGTTCTTTTCATTTTACTGATAATAATATATTATAACGGCTATATTATAAAATATCTTTTGATTTTTGCTTCAATATTGATTCACGAAATAGCTCATATTATAGTAGCTGTTTTCGGGAAAAGAAAACTGGTCTCGATTAAAATTTTTGCTATTGGATTGAGTGCGGAAATTAAAGAGAAAGATGATAATCGTCTAAATCCGCTTTTTATATATATTAGCGGACCTCTTAGTAACATTTTATTGGCTTTGATATGTTTTATAACAAACACATATTATTTTGTTTTTTCAGATAATATGCGTTTTTTTATCTATGCCAACGTTGCATTGGCGATATTTAACATGCTTCCTGTATTGCCTCTGGACGGAGGAAAAATAATTAGAGACATTCTTGTATCTAAAATAGGTTTGTTTAAGGGATATAAGTATGCAAGAAGACTGTCTTTAGGATTTGCAGCAGTAGTTTTCGCACTGGGGGTGTTGTTGCTTATTGCCGGTATTAAAAATTTAAGCATAATTTTAATATCAGTGTATATGTTCTGTTACCAAAAGTTTGATAAGTCGGAGGAGTCGTTAATGAATATTAAAAACCTTTTGTACAAACGAAGCAGATTCTTAAAAAAGGGTATATATCCCGGGAGAGAACTAGTGGTTTTAAAGTCCATGCATATAGCAGACATAATAAAGAGCATGGATTTTGACAGATTTCACATAGTATATGTGGTCGATGAATGTATGAGACTGGTTAAGGTACTTACCGAACAGGATGTATTGGAGGGTGTATTAAAACATGATTCGGATATGCGATTTGAGGATTTGTTAAAAGACATGGAATAATACCAAAAACAAAGAAGCATTGGCACCCTTGTTTTTATCGTTTCAATCAAAAATTCCGGGGACATCGAGACTCCAACGTTTTTTTGGTCATTTCACTTCGTGAAATTCTTATGATGTAATGGATATTTATAACTGCCACGGGCATTTAATGCCCCCTTAATATCCTACAATAATCCAGCGTTTTCAAGAATAGTCTTGCTTGACTTTGGACGGTTCATTGTAAGGAGGTGTATTCCATCAACACCATTATCGATTAAATCACGTATTTGAGTGCTTGCATATTCAATTCCGGCTTTACGCATATCTTCAGGATTGTCCCCGTACTTATCCATTAACACAACAAGCTTTGCAGGAAAAGATGCACCACACAGGGAAGCAATACGTTTAATTTGCTCAGCCTTAAATATGGGCATTATACCAGGAGTAATGGGACAATTTATGCCTATTGCAGAGGTTTTGTCGAGAAAATCATAAAAAAGCCTGTTATCAAAGAACAACTGGGTTACCAGAAAATCAACACCGGTTTCCACCTTGTGCTTAAGGTGAATAAGATCGTCTTTAAGGCGTTTGCTGTCACTATGTCCTTCCACATATGCCGCTGCAGCTATACAAAAGAAATTGCTTTTGTTTCTTATATGCCCGATAAGCTCACTGGCATATCTATATACATTTTTGCTGAAGTCAAAATCCGGTTGATCTGCGGGAGGATCTCCCCTCAAAGCAAGAATGTTTTCAAGGTTATTGGCATGAAGATTTTCAAGAAGGGAATCTATCTCTGTTTTTGAATGTCCAACGCAAGTAAAATGTGCCATGCTTTCTATATGGTATTCATTTTTAATTTTAGAAGCAATTTCGATGGTTCTATCTTTTGCACTTCCTCCAGCACCATATGTAACACTGATGAAGTCGGGCTTTAATTCTTTGAATTGTTCTAGAGTGCCGAATATGGACTCTAAAGGAGTATCAAGCTTGGGAGGAAATATTTCAAAAGATATGACTGGTTTCTTTTTTTTATACAACTCAGCTAGATTCATTTTGACCTCCTGTCCTCAAACAATTAATGTATAGGTTTAATATCATTTTGCATAAAAACATTATAACACAGGTGTTTTAACAGTCAAGTTTACAAAACACCACTAAGTCGGTTGCACATTTTTCTCTTTGAAGAATTACAAATATGTAGGTGCTAAAAAAAACTATAATTTTCATTTCTACTATGCTAAAATAGATATTGGTTTTGCTGGGGCATAGAAGTTCAGCTTACTAAGTGCTTTTAAAAAATTATTAATTTCAGATGGAGTGATTGCGTATGAAGCTATTGTTGATTGTACTTAACAAAACTGAAAAGTTAGATGAATTGCTAGAAACAATGATGGAGAAAGGGATTACGGGGGCAACGATTTTTAACAGCACAGGTATGGCAAGAGAGCTTGCAAAGCACAATGAAGATTTCCCCATATTTGGTACACTTCGCTATATCATGGATCCTGACCGGGAAGAAAGCAAGACGATTTTTATGGTACTTAAGGATGAGAAGGTTGAAGTAGTAAAAGGTATTGTAAGGGAAGTAATTGGTGATTTGTCTCAGCCGGATACGGTAGTGTTGTTTACCCTGCCGGTACTTTCCGCTGAGGGGGTTGAATTTTAAATGACAATGAGTGCTTTGTTTTATTTAGCATTAATACTGTTTTCGGGTCTTATTTTGGGTCGGGCTGTTAAGCTTATTAAACTTCCAAATGTGACAGGTTATCTGATTGCCGGTCTTATAATTGGACCTTACTGTTTTAAATTGCTTTCTGTTGACCTTGTTACGGATCTTGAAATTATATCCGAAATGGCTCTTGCGTTCATTGCTTTTTCTATTGGTGCAGAGTTTAAGCTGTCTTATTTAAAAGAAATGGGATTAACACCTGTTATTATTGCTATCTTTGAAGCCCTGACAGCTACTTTTTTGGTAGCGGTTGTGTTGGTTCTTTTTGGGTTTGAAATTGAGATTGCATTGCTCTTAGGTGCTATTGCAGCTGCTACCGCACCAGCTGCGACTATAATGGTAGTTAAGCAGTATAAGGCAAAAGGACCTGTGACACAAACATTGCTTAGTGTGGTTGCACTAGATGATGCCGTAGCACTGATGGCTTTTGGCTTTGCTATGGCAATAGTAAACACAATGCAGAACCCTGAACAGAATTCGATAATAATGTCTGTTGTTTCACCGCTTATCGAAATTTTTGGATCGATTGCCGTGGGATTTGTGCTTGGTTTGATTTTCACAATTCCCCTTCGCTTTTTTAAAAAAGACTCCAACAGAACAATTATTACCGTGGGCTTTGTTTTCTTAGGTTCTTCCCTTGCAACTATGCTGGGATTATCTCCTCTATTATTATGCATGTGCATGGGGGCAATGCTTGTCAATGTTACAAAAGCAGGGAAGGCTATTTTTAAGCTTACAGAAAGTATTACACCTCCGTTGTTTTTGATGTTTTTTGTTGTTTCTGGTGCGGAACTCAATGTTACTATCTTACCCCAAATTGGGGTCATCGGAATTCTTTATGTGGTTTTCAGGGCTGTGGGAAAAGCCTTAGGGGCTTATATCGGTGCGATGATAATGAAAGCTCCTGCGGCGATAAAGAAATACGTAGGTTTAACGCTTATTCCTCAGGCCGGTGTGGCTATCGGACTTTCCCTTATTGCAGCACAGACTCTTCCAGAATATGGCCAAACGATTCGTGCAGTAATACTTTGTGGCACCTTGATTTATGAGTTGATTGGGCCAGTTACAACAAAAATTGCATTGAAAAAGGCTGGGGAAATAAAGGATTGATTTAATGATTCGGGTAGTAAAATATATAAAACTAATAATGAGGGGAAGATGCATATGAATATTATTATAAAAGAAAATTATGATGAGATGAGTAGGCATGCAGCAGAGATTATAGCTGATTTTGTAAAAAACAAACCTGATTGTGTACTGGGATTGGCAACTGGGAGTACACCGATAGGTACTTATAAGGAACTTGTGAGACTGCATAAGGAAGGATTGGATTTTTCACAGGTCAGAACCTTCAATCTTGATGAGTATCTTGGAATTGGGATTGATTTGAATAAACCCTATGAAACAGATCAGAGCTATGCAAGGTTTATGTACGAGGAGCTTTTGAAAAATATTAATATAAAAGAAGAAAACATATGCATACCTGATGGTAGGACTAAAGACCCGGATAAGTTTTGCAGGTGGTATGAAGATCAAATAAAAAGAGTCGGAGGAATTGACTTGCAACTTTTGGGGATTGGAGCAGACGGACACTGGGCATTTAATGAACCGGGCTCTTCACTGGGTTCAAGGACGAGGATTCAGGCATTGACAAAGCAAACCCTCGACGATAATTATGAAAGCTTCTATAAAAAGGCTGGTATAAAGAGGGAGGATATGCCTCATTTCGCCATAACAATGGGAATCGGAACCATTCTTGAGGCGAGAAATATATTAATGATTGCGAATGGAAAAAAGAAGGCCAGTGTAGTAGCTAAATGCTTGGAAGGTCCTGTAACTTCTCAGATTACAGCATCGGCAATACAGCTTCATAGTGGAGGAATTACTGTGGTGCTGGATAAGGAGGCGGCCTCGGAACTTAAAAATCTGGATTATTATATGCATGTAGAAAAACTGAAAAGAAACATGGGTATAGTGAAGTAAAGGGAAAGTTTTTCCAGTATACGGTAGTTTCTACAACACTTTTTTACATTAAGTGGGATTTAACAAAATGAAATGACCAAAAGTAAAAGGGCTTGATGCCCTTGAACTTTTGTGTATTTAATGCACCCATTACAATAATAAAATTTTATGTTGAAGCATAATACACACCCAATCAAAAAAGTTTCTCATATATTAAAAAATTCCTCAATTAAAATATATAGTGTACCGATAAATATAGTGGTTACTATAATATGCTAAAAAAGGAATGAGGAAAAAATGGAGCTATCTAAGGGAAAGATAAAGGGATTAATTGATAAAATAATCGAGGAACGTTCTGGAGGAAACCCTTTACTTGAGCATCTTACCAGAGCGAAGATGTGTATGAAGGGGATTTTTCCCGACAAATATACAGAAGAAACCTATGATGACCAGGTTATTATTGATAAGCTCATTGATCTGGCAAAAGAACTTAAAATAAAAGTATATGCTAGTGAAGTCATGACGTTAAAATCATTGTATAATAAAAAAGAAAATACTGTAATGTCAACTAAAACCAGCTCGGGCAATGATATTAAAACTATATTTACCACAAAAAGTGATGTTTCGGAAGCTGTACAAGATTTAAAGAAACAACTGCAAGGTTTTGAATTTACAATGATGATATTCTTTGCTTCCTCATGCTTTAACCCAGATGAATTGGCTAAAAAAATGGAGGAAAGTTTTAGCCCGGCGTGTGTTTTCGGAGGAACGACCGCAGGAGAAATCATCAACGGTAAAAGTTTGAGAAATTCAATTGTAGCTATGGCTTTTAACTCCACTATTGTAGATGATGTCAATGTTCAAATTGTTGAAAACATAAGAGAGAATGGAGATGTAAGCAAGGCTTTTCAAGCATTTGAAGATCATTTTGAAGAACCTGCTTCAGATATGGATTTTCAAAAATATTTGGGATTGGTTCTAATTGATGGACTTAGCCAATCTGAAGAAAAAATATTAGACAGAATTGGTGATAAAACGAATGTCTTATTTGTTGGAGGATCGGTTGCAGACGATTTAAAAGGGCATAAAACATATGTGTTTTCAAAAGGCCGAGCCTATTCCAACGCTGCCCTGCTTGCATTATTTAAGCCCCAAGTAGGTTTTGCGGTATTGAAGACTCAGAGCTTTGATGTGTTGAACAAAACGCTGACGGCTACCAAAGTTAATGAGGAAAGAAGAGAAGTAATAGAATTCAATGGTAAGCCTGCTGTTTTGGCATATGCTGAGGCACTTGGAGTTCCGCCTTCAGAAGTAACCAAATATTTCAATACAAATCCCTTTGGTTTAGTCTCAGATGGGGAAGTTTTTGTTCGAAATCCTGCTTTTTTACTCGGAGATAGCATTACTCTTTATTGTAAAATATCTGAGGGAACCGTGCTTCATCTTCTTCATGGTAGGGATATTGTCTCTGATACCAAAAAAGCATTTGAAGAAAAAAGAAAACAAATGAAAAACATATCAGCAATAATTGATTTTCATTGCTGCTTCAGATTTTTAAACCTTGAGCAAAAAAATGCTCAAGATGAATATGGGAAAATCTTTGGAGATATTCCGAACATAGGGTTTGCAACCATAGGAGAGGCTTATGTGGGTCACTTGAACCAAACATCGGTAATAGTCCTTTTTGAATAATTTAAGATTTTTCTTCACCTTTATTCAATGCATCTAGGTTTAAAATATTGCTTGACTGAAGGAAAATGCTGTGATATATTTAACTTAATTTTGAAAAGGCTTAATGCCTTAAAGTTTTATCATATGAATATTGGTTTGATTTATCTTCAGGGATAGGTGAGATTCCTTACCGGCGGTAGACAGCAAATATCTGTAAGCCCGCGAGCCTTTAGGCAGATCCGGTCAAAGTCCGGAGCCGACAGTATAATGTATTCCATGTTATTGGGTGCATTGAGTCTGGATGGAAGAAGATAAGGTTTTGTTCAATTATTTGAATAGAGCTCCCTGGGAATAAGTCTCAAGGGAGTTTTTTAATGGACTTTTATGAAGTGAAATGATTAAAAATTTTGAGATGCTTCAATTTTTTATGGATGAAAGGTGATCAATTTTTGTGTACCGATGAGAAGTTTATGGAAAGAGCCATTGAATTGGCAAAGATGGGATGGGGAAGAACCAATCCCAATCCTTTGGTAGGAGCGGTGCTGGTTAAGGACGGAAGAATAATTGCAGAGGGCTTCCATAGGGCACTGGGAAAGAGTCATGCTGAAGTTGATGCATTTGATAATGCGGCAGAGGATATTTCGGGGAGCAACCTGTACGTTAATTTAGAGCCCTGTTCCCATTATGGAAGGACTCCTCCCTGTGCTAAGGCGATTATTGATGCAAACATTAAAAAGGTTGTTATAGCCATGGCTGACCCAAACCCAAAGGTTTCCGGGAGAGGCATAAAAATGCTTCGGGATGCAGGGATTGAAGTCAAGGTTGGTGTTCTTGAGAACGAGGCATTAAAGCTTAATGAGATATTCATAAATTATATTGTTAAAAAGAAACCCTTTGTAATTATGAAGTCCGCAGTGACTTTAGACGGCAAAATTGCAACGGTTTCAGGAGATTCCAAGTGGATAACTGGAGAGGAATCTCGGAATTATGTTCATGTAATAAGGGATAGGGTTTCGGCAATCATGGTGGGAATTAATACTGTTTTAAAGGATAATCCTTCTTTGACTACAAGAAGAATTGACAAAGAAGGAAAGGATCCTATAAGGATAATTGTGGATAGCAGAGGTATATTACCGGAAGACAGCAATGTCATAAAAAGTGATTCTAAGGCAGGGGTTATACTTGCAACTACTTCATGTATTCCTAAGGAGAAGGAAGAAAGACTTATTGAAAGAGGCATAAAGATTATAAAAGCAGATGGCACTGACAAAGGAGTAAACTTGGAACTTCTTATGGATGAACTTTACAGGCTTGAAATAGACAGTGTCTTGTTGGAGGGTGGAGGTACTTTGAACAGTTCGGCAATAAGTTCGGGAATAGTGAACAAGGTAATGTACTTTATTGCACCTAAAATTATTGGAGGAAAAAATGCACCTACTTCTGTTGAAGGAGATGGTGCGGAGAGAATGAATGAGGCTCTTATGGTAAGGGACATTTGCATTAAAAAATTTGGAGATGATATACTCTTAGAAGGGTATATATAACGGGGAAGAGTTTTGGAATTTAAACAAAGGTATTATAGGAGTGAAGAATGTTTACAGGTATTGTTGAAGAAATCGGTATAATTGATGGAATAAAGTTTGGCAGTACGTCGGTTAAACTAAGTATTAAGTGCCAAAAGATTATGGAGGATGTAAAAATAGGGGATAGTATCGCCGTTAACGGAATATGTCTTACCGTAACATCCCGTTCTTTTGAAAGCTTTACGGCGGATGTTATGCCTGAGACTATGAGAAAGACAAACCTAGGAAGTCTTAAGATAGGGGATAAGATTAATATTGAAAGAGCCTTAAGGCTTTGCGACAGGCTGGGAGGGCATATTGTCAGCGGTCATATCGATGGTACCGGAGTTATATCCGGCAGGGAAGAAGAGGATAACGCAATATGGCTTGAAATTTGTGCAACAGAGGACATATTGAGATATGTTGTTGTAAAAGGTTCGGTAGCATTAGACGGCACAAGTCTTACTGTTGTGTATGTTGATCATAAATGCTTCAGGGTTTCACTGATACCTCATACTACCAGGGTTACAACCCTTGGGTCAAGAAAAATCGGTGATAGAATTAATATTGAATGTGATATGCTGGGAAAGTATGTTGAAAAGCTGTTAGTGGCTGATTTTAAATCGGAAAAAGACACACAAAAAGATCTGACCTTGGACTTTCTAAGAGAAAATGGCTTTGTATAAACTGGGTTATAAAAGAAAAAAGCAGTTTTTGGGGAGGTAGTTTTATGAAATTTGATACAATTGAAGCGGCAGTAGAGGATATCCGGCAGGGTAAAATGATAGTAGTTGTTGATGACGAGGACAGGGAAAATGAAGGAGACCTCCTGATGGCTGCCCAAAAGGTTACACCCGAGAGCGTTAATTTTATGGCTACATACGGAAGAGGAATGATATGTGCACCTATAACAGAGACTAGGGCAAGGGAATTGAATCTTGATTTGATGGTCCATGAAAATACTGAGCATATGAGAACCTCCTTTACCGTAACAGTGGATCATAT
Source organism: Clostridium sp. (assembly GCA_012523755.1). Classification (GTDB taxonomy): domain Bacteria; phylum Bacillota; class Clostridia; order Acetivibrionales; family Acetivibrionaceae; genus Hungateiclostridium. Next base: position 20,266 of record JAAYTO010000183.1, read on the forward strand.
TTCTTCCACCACCGGTATCTCTGCCTTTGAAAGGTCAAAAACAATAAAGGAGCTTTCAAACCCCGAAGCAAAGCCTGGGGATTTTGTGAGACCGGGGCATGTTTTTCCTCTGATAGCACGGGAGGGAGGAGTGTTAAAAAGGGCGGGACATACGGAAGCAGCAGTTGACTTTGCAAGGATGGCAGGTTTATATCCTGCTGGAGCTATATGTGAGATAATGAATGATGACGGAACTATGGCAAGGATACCTCAGCTCATGGATTTTGTAAAAGAGCACGGGCTTAAGATTATAACCATTGCAGATTTGATAAGCTATAGGAGAAATACGGAAAAGCTTGTTAGAAAGGCGGCAGAGGCAAGTCTTCCTACAGAATTCGGTAAATTTAGGATACTGGTATATGAAAATGTTATAAATGGAGAGCACCATGTCGCATTAGTAAAGGGAGATATAGCAGGTTCAGGCGAGCCTGTACTGGTGAGAGTACATTCAGAGTGCCTCACGGGGGATGCTTTTCATTCAATACGATGCGATTGTGGAGAACAGCTGAATATTGCTATGGGAAAAATAAGTAAGGAGAATAGAGGAGTAGTCCTGTACATGAGGCAGGAAGGGCGTGGAATTGGGCTTGTAAACAAGATAAGGGCATATGAGCTTCAGGATAACGGAAAGGATACTGTTGAGGCTAATGTGCTTTTAGGGTTTGCACCGGATTTAAGAGAATATGGAATTGGGGCACAGATTTTATGTGATCTTGGCATAAAAAAAATAAAACTGCTTACCAATAATCCTAAGAAAGTAATAGGACTTGACGGTTATGGATTGGAGATTGTTGAAAGAATCCCCATTGAAATTGAAGGAAATGAGGCAAACAGGCTCTATTTAAAAACAAAGAAGGAAAAGATGGGACATTTGTTATCCAAAATAAATACAGTTGATCATCAGGAGGGAAAGTAAGATGGGAATTAAAACGTATCAGGGAAAGTTAATAGCTACAGGGCTAAGGTTTGGTGTAGTTATTGGTCGGTTTAACGAGTTTATCAGCAGCAAGCTCCTTGGAGGAGTAATCGATGGCTTGGTTAGGCATGGAGCAGCGGAATCGGATATTGAGATATCCTGGGTGCCCGGAGCCTTTGAAATTCCATTGGTTGCTCAGAAAATGGCTAACTCAAAAAAATATGATGCAGTGATCTGTATTGGTGCTGTTATTAGAGGTTCAACGCCTCATTTTGATTATGTATCCAGTGAAATGTCAAAGGGAATTGCAAAGGTGTCGCTAGATTCTGGAATTCCTGTAATTTTTGGAGTTCTTACCACCGATACAATTGAACAGGCAATCGAAAGAGCAGGAACCAAGGTCGGAAACAAGGGGTATGATGCGGCTGTAACAGCGATTGAAATGGCAAATCTGATGAAGAATATATAATGCATAGTATAAAAACCGAAGAGGGTCGATACCCCCTTCGGTTTTACTAAATGCAGTAATTTATGTTTCTTTGAACTTTCTAATAAACTCTTCCTGTTCATTCTTAAGAAGTATTAGGTATTTTTTAAGAAGATTCGGGGTATGTACATCGGTGTAGTTGATTTTTAGCCCATATTCGTAATTGTATGTATCCTTCACTTTTCTTACTATAATTGCTTTTATGTGTATTGTCACTGCAGCCCGTATTTCGAACTTGAGCTCTTGAAATAAGGGAAAATCAGCCTTAGAGTGAATCATCATTCCAGTAAAACTGATATTTTTTACAATAGCAAGATATTTTTTCTGAGATTCACCAATTCTCGCTTCTGCATATAATGATACAGGAAACCTGACAAAGAGCCTTTTGTTTGAAGTAGTTTCGTAATTGTCAATTTTAAGCTCAAGGCTGTTTTGTGATTTGTCCATATTAAGTATAGTGCAACTGGCAATATAAACCTCACTGTCCAATTCGTAGCCTAAAACTACAGGATCTCCTTTTGAACAATTAAGCAAAGTGATATCTTCTATGAGCTTCACCGTTATGATATCACTGTTTGATTGGAGCACTAGACTTTTAAAAAGCTTTGTTCCAGAGAAATGACGAACCGATACGAGAACGCCAATTTGTATTTCCATGTTTATCACTCCATTATTAAAGAAGTTAAAATAAAACTTGTTTATTGTAAGCTTATCGAAGAAAAATGCAATTTAAGCAGTAAAACAAAGCCAATTGAAACATAAATGATTGACTTACAGATTAACATTTAATTATATTATAGCATTTATTACCGAAGATTAACATATAAATTTTATTTATTTGGGTTTTTGTCAATAAAACTCTATTCTTAGGGTGTATTAAATAAATATAAAGAAAAACACTCGAAAAACTTAAGTTTCGCAAGCAAAGAACTTGTAAATACTCCCTTTGGTTCGAGCAAAACTTGCTTCGAGAAGGTGGATGCTCTTCCTTTCCGCATCGTATTAACATGCGACTGCAACTTGTTTCACAATGTTCTTTTCACATTTTTCTTCACTTAAATAATATACATCCCTATGCTTATAGTTTATATATAGAGAATTTATAAGTCAATACATTTTTTGCATAATGATGTGTATTTTATGTTGGGAGAAATAAAAAAACGAAAAAAAACGGAACTAAACTCCTTGACAAAAACTTTTCTAGTAGGTATAATCCCGAGTTTGACACTTAATAAGAAAAAAAGCCCCCTAAACCGCATTTAAATAGACGGTTTGCGGGCTTTGTTGTTTGCCATAAAAGTGTAGCACAATTTTCATTTTTTGGATAATGCTAAAATATTTTTTATC
>JAAYTO010000184.1 GCA_012523755.1 Clostridium sp.
CGACTTGCATGTGTTAGGCACGCCGCCAGCGTTCGTCCTGAGCCAGGATCAAACTCTCTAAAAAAAATTTATATGCTTCGCATTTTCTAACATAAGTTAGACATTTGCTACGCAAAATCTTAAAAATTTTATTAGAAAGCCGTTTGGCTCTAATTACTCGCATTTCACAGTTCCTTTGTTGAAACCGTTTCGTGTATTTCTTGCTTCGCAAGTTACTCAAATTCATTAACGAGTTCATGTTATCTTACACTGTTCACTTTTCAAAGTCCATATCCGCCTGTTTTAAGCCTTTGACGGCTCTCATCAAAGCGACTTTTATATACTACCACGATGTTTTTGTTTTGTCAACACTTTTTTAAAAACTTTTTTTATTTTCTTGTTTAATCTACAAGATATCAGTTTTATTAAGTGCGGCACATCAGTGACAGCTTTAATAATATATCATCTACTTCGCATTCATTCAAATCTCCAACTATATGATTAACCATAATTAAATTAATTTATTAATTTAATCCTCAATTATTCTACAGAATGGTTGAAATTATTAAATAATGCGATATGATAACTAATCCTGATTCAGCTTTTTTAACACAACTGCCTTGTTTCCCTTCTCATTGAATTTTAATTTATCACAAAGCTTCTTTACTATCAGTACTCCCCTGCCGCTTTCTTTTAAGTGCTTAATATCAACCGTATCTTCAATTTCGAAATCCTTCTCAATAAAACTCTTAAAATCAAACCCTTCTCCCTCGTCTTCAATAATAAAAAATGCATAACCGTTTTCGGTTATTCCGATTTTTACCTTTATCCACTTGTTTGTATTATTCTTATTACCGTGAACAATCGCATTCACTATCAATTCATTTAAAACAACCCTTATATCAAATACAATGCTTTCATTTATATAATCATTGCAACCACATAAAAACCCAACTATATCATTAACCAGTTTTCGTACATCACATTTTTCGCTTAGCACCTTTATCTCACAAGTTCTTTTTAACTTCAACTTTCCCTTCTCCTTAATAATATTCACTCAGAATAATAGTTACCCACTACAGTTTTAATGTAAACATTATTATTATTTATCCTTTGCATATATTTGCGATTTGTTAAAAATGTAAAAATTATATGTAAAATACTGATTAAAAACTCAATTCAGTATCCTTCTGAACCGTTCCAGCACCTTTTTTTCAAGTCTTGAAATATACATCTGAGACACTCCAAACTTCTTAGCAATGTCTTTCTGTGTCATGTTGCCAAAGTATCTCATTTGTATAAACTCTTTTTCAGCCTCATTAAATTTATCAATGCTCTTTTTTAAAAAATCCCTGTTTTCTATTTTTTCAAAGGTTTTATCCTCCTGTCCAACGGTTTCGTAAAGCTCTACATCATCGTCCGTGTATGTACTTTTATCAAAAGACTGAATATTGTAAACATTATTGGATTCGATTATCTCCAATACTTTTTCTTCAGTAATGTCCAAATATTCAGCTATCTCATCTACACGCGGAGGCCTTTTCAGTTCTTGGGTTAAGTTTTCCCTTGCATTATTAACCTTGTGATAAAGCTCATAAATTCTTCTTGGTATTCTTATCACCGAGGCCTTATCCCTGAAAAATCTTTTTATTTCACCAATAATGGTGGGGGTTGCAAAACTTATAAACTTTACACCCTTTTGGGGTTCAAACCTCTCCACAGCCTTAATCAAGGCAATAGAAGCAACTTGGTAAATATCTTCATAATCAATGCCACGATTCAGAAACTTTTTTGTAATTATGTCTGCAAGATAAAGGTGTCTGCTTACAATTTCATTCCTTATTTCTACACTTCTGGTCTCTATATATTTTTCAAACAACCCTTCACTGTGCTTGGCATTATTATTTACGCTTTCCATATCCCGTGTCATAACTACTTACCCACCTCAAGCGTTTTGGACATAGACACTATATAATTAGCCTCATTACATAACTCTACCTGATCCATTAACGCATTTATTATATGTATCGCCAATCCGTCCCTCTCAGCGTTAAATATGCACTTTATAGAAGGGTCGTCACAAAAATATTTAACGTTTAAAGCACATTCCGTAACGCCATATACAATGGTATAGCCATTCGCAATCTTACTTCCGACACTGACTATTTTACTGCAAACCTCAGATATTGCAACCTTTATATCCTCAATGGTCTCAATATCAAATCCTATTCTGCTGCAAATTCCAGAAGCAACGAGTCTGGCAAGACTGACATAATCAGCTTTAAACGGCAGAGTAATTTCAATTCTGTCACAATCAGTTCCCACTCTTATCACCTCTACTCAATTGTAAATACTTTATCCAGACCGGTTATAATAAAAAGCTTTTTAATGTTGTCTTTCAAGCCGGTTATAACCATCTTTTTGTCGTATTCCTTGGCTTTCTTTAAAGCTCCTACAAAAATACCTAGCCCTGTGCTGTCAATATAATTTAATTCCTTGCAGTCTATTATCAAATCGGTCTTATTATTATCGACAATATTATATAGATTCTCTTTAAGCTCCTGAGAAGTATAAATATCTACTTCTCCCGAGAGACTCAACTTAACAGAATCGCCAAGATTCTCTTGCCTAAACCTCAAATCATCAGACATGCTAAAACCTCCTTTTTCTTAAATGATATTCAACAGTGTATTTTTTGTATACCGGTTTGCAGTTAATCCTTTGGCTTCATTGTAGGAAATAACAAGATATCCCTTATTGAATAGGAATCGGTAAGAAGCATGACAAGCCTGTCAATTCCTACTCCCAGCCCACCGGTTGGAGGCATACCGTATTCCAGGGAAAGAATAAAGTCTTCATCCATCATATTTGCCTCTTCATCACCAGCTTCTCTCTTTTTAACCTGATTGATAAACCTTTCCCTTTGATCAATGGGGTCATTGAGCTCAGAATAGGCATTGGCCATCTCCCTCCCTGTTATAAACAACTCAAACCTTTCTGTCAAAGAAGGCTCGTCGGGCTTTCTTTTTGTAAGAGGCGAAACCTCAACCGGATAGTCCATTATAAAGGTTGGTTGAACCAGATGCTCCTCAACAAATTCCTCAAACATAAGGTTCAATACTTCACCCTTTGTAAGGTTTTCCTCAACATGAACCTGCTTTTCTTTAGCAACCCTTCTTGCCTCTTCATCGCTTTCAATTTTTGAAAAATCAATACCGGTATACTTCATCACAGCCTCAGTCATAGTCATTCTGTTCCATGGCGGAGTAAGGTCAATCTCCTGTCCCTGATAGGTTATTACCGTAGATCCAAGCACCTCTTTTGCAACCTCCGAGAATAGGTTTTCAGTTAGCTCCATCATTCCCTTATAATCGGTATATGCCTCATAAACCTCCATCAGTGTGAATTCGGGATTATGTTTGATCGACATTCCCTCATTTCTAAACATCCTGCCCATCTCGTATACCTTTTCAAGGCCTCCGACGATAAGTCTCTTCAAGTAAAGTTCCGGAGCAATCCTTAAATATAAATCGATATCCAGCGTATTATGGTGTGTTATAAAAGGCCTTGCTGCAGCCCCCCCTGGAATAGTGTTGAGCATTGGAGTATCAACTTCTAAAAAACCTCTGTTGTCCAAAAATGTCCTTACGGCTTTGATTATTTTGCTCCTTGTTATAAAAGTTCTTCTTACGTCGGTGTTTACGATTAAGTCAACATATCTTTGCCTATATCTTAGATCCATGTCCTTTAAACCATGCCACTTTTCAGGCAATGGTTGAAGGGATTTAGAAAGAAGAGTTACCTCCTTTGCTTTTACGGATATTTCGCCTTTATGGGTTCTAAAAACTTCGCCCTTTACTCCTACTATATCACCAATATCATATTTTTTAAAAATTTCATATGCCTCGGCACCAATTCCATCTAGCCTTACATAAATCTGAATCTTGCCGTCTCTGTCTTGCACATCGCAAAAACTTGCCTTACCCATTCCCCTTTTAGACATCATTCTTCCTGCAATAGAAACATCTTTGCCTTCCATTTCTTCAAAGTTGTCAACTATGTAGCTGGTTGAATGAGTAACTTCATATTTTACGATTTTGAAGGGATCCCTGCTATTTTTCTGAAGCTCGGATAACTTTGCCCTCCTCACCCTTAGGATCTCATTCAAATCTTCTCCTTCTAAGCCGTTGTCCTCATTATTAATAGCCTTGTTTTTTAATTCATTATTTTCCAACATTACAAATCCTCCCAAAATCAAAAAAATTATTTTATATTTCTTTATTGTGCAATTACTCATAAAATAACAGTTTACATTGAATGTAAACTGTTATTTTAAATATTATATATTAATTTAAACTCACATTACAAGGTTTTCCCTCTATTTATTGATTTCCAATATTTTAAATTTAATAATTCCATCGGGTACATCAACCTCTACTAAAGTCCCTTTCTTTTTCCCTATCAAGGCTTTACCCACAGGTGATTCATAGGATATTTTATATCTGCTGGGATCTGATTCTGTAGAACCAACTATATGATACTCTACTTCCTCTTCAAATTCCTTGTCTAATACTTTAACCTTAGAGCCAATGCTTACTACATCTGTTTTAACTTCATCTTCATCTATCACTTTAGCATTCTTAAGCATATTCTCCAGTTGAATTATCCTTCCTTCAACATATGCCTGCTCATTTTTTGCTTCATCATATTCGGAATTTTCAGATATATCTCCAAACGAAAGAGCTTGTTTGATTCTCTCTGCTATCTCTCTTCTTCTTACAGTCTTCAAGTTTTCCAGTTCTTGTTCCAACTTTTGCAACCCCTCATATGTTAGAACAATTTCTTTGTTTTGCATTTGAAGCCTCTCCTTTACTTAGAATTTCGTGTTGATAATATATGCATTTATTTCTTATTTATTCTAAACTGAAAATCACTAAAAACACAAACAGCACTGAAACTACAAAACAGTGCTATGGATAAACTGCAGAGCTAAACAGATGAAAATAATATATGACTAACTCATAAGTAATTCGGCATAAATACTATAGAACAATCCAATTTTTTTATCATTATAGACTACTAATCTCATATTGTCAATAACCAATAATAAAAAAGGAAAAAATGGATTCAATTCATCCTGTAGCTTTTGGTAAGGAAATTATATAGCCTTCCTCTTCAAATTGCTCCGATATACCTTTCATATTATTGTAATCGGCAAAATTTTTAAAAATATTAGTTCTAATATTAAGTTTGTTTACAAAAATGATTTCTGCAATTTCAATCCTGCTAAAATAATTTAAGAACTCTTCATCAATTAATCCCTCCACCCCGGCAGGCAAACCGACATTGATTCGATTAATAACCTCACCTGTAAATTTAACTTGATCGCTTTTCATATCTCCATAATTAATTACCACTGCATTGCATATAATCTTTTTACGGGAAGTAAACTCCCCCAGGTTTCCTATATTTATAAAAACATTTATGCCATCCAGTCCACTTGCTATATCATCTGTAACTCTCACCGACAACCCCGTATCGTCAAAAACATCCTCTATCTCCTTTTGAATCAATTCCTTCTCTTTGGTTATTATAGTTAAGAACTTTGCCAAAGGTGATAGCTGCTTAATAAAGAAATGCAACAGATTTCGGCTGTTTGTATCAAGTATAGCTATGTTAAATTCCCGTATGTTTATATCTCTATTGATGGATAATAACTTTAAAATATTAACCAGCAGCGAGACATAAATAAAATTCCCCGAAAAAGGGTTTTTAATACTAAAGCCATCCATAATTTCATCCGGTGCATTTTGGGGATAAATACACTTTTTGATTGAATTGTCATGACAAACTTTTAAAACCATTTTTTGAATACGTCTGATAGTAAAACGCCTTAATTTCTTCAGCTCATCAAGCGAATAGGGAAGCCTTATAAAAAAAAGACTGAAATCACGGGCAACCGTTATTTTTTTGACTGAATTTTCAGGTAATTCTGTACTGAACAGTCTTTTTATTTTGATGCAAAATAATTTCTTTATTCCTTCCAAGAATGCAAAAATATTCTTCTTTTCCCGTTTGTCATTATCGCAAAAAATTAGAAGGCCTACATTGTTCATCTCCGTATCCCATACCTTTTTTAAGTTGGCTATATATACTAATCCTATTTGATACGGAACCTGAATATTCATAATATATAATCTCAATATATATAATCTCAATGATGCATACAATAAACACGAGGAAAAATATTCTAAAAACTTAAGTTTATTCCACATTTTTTCTTTACATAATTAATACGCACTCATATTCACAAAATAAGTTCACTACGGCTTGAATTCATAGTTCCTATCGGTATTTTGCCGGGTCCATTCCTGATAGCTGTTAATCTCCTTGAGATTCCTGTTAAGGACATCCCACACATTCCAGATATCCTCAATCGCAAAATATAGGCTCCATGCACATGTACCTGCAAGCTTGTATTTATGTGCCAGAGAGGTTCTTAAGTTTATCGAATTATGGTCTTCCAGCCAGAGCCTATAAAGTGCATTGTCCTTTTTATATTCGGCATAAAACTGTCCACTCTCTTCATCCCAGACTATTTTAGCATTATTTTCAATTATAGTATTTTTAGCTCCCTTCATTGTCAAGGCACTGCTTGTAAGCTTCCCATCCTTTTCCTTCCATAGTCGTGCATAGAAGGGAATGCCTAAAAGAAGCTTCTCCCTCGGTACTCCTTCCTCCTCAAGCACTCTTTTCAATATCCTTTCCTGCCAACTAACTTGGGCTACCGATCCGGCAACGGGAGATGTACTCCAGTGCTGGTCATAAGCCATGTACATTATATAATCTACCGGCTCGCTCAAAGCTTTTTTATCATAGCAGGCAATGTCGTTGACATCCACGGATACCACCAGTCCCTGCTCCCTTAATAGCGGAGATATCTCTCTTACAAACTGTGTAAAAACATCCCTGTCACTCTGATACATGTTTTCGAAATCTATATTTATACCGTCAAGGTCATAGAGGGCTGCATAGGCAAGTATTTCTCTAATAAGGTTGTCCCTTGAGTCAGTGTTGTTTAAGAGCTTGCTTGTCATCTCAAGATCCGTGAAGTCATTACTTAAAAGGGCCCATACCTGATAACCTTCACTGTGGGCCCATTCAACATACTTTGAGTATGCTCTGTTTATAAGTTCTCCCTTTTCATTCTTTACCTGAAACCATGTGGGCGAAATGATATCAAGTCCTTGCAACTCTCCTACCGAGCTGTGATTCTCCCTCCTTGAGTACAACATATCCCACACAAGGTTTATCTTGCCCTTTTCCGGCTTCCAGCCAGGCTCTTCCTTGCCATCTTGCGGAAGCTCCTGAACAATCATTCTTTTTACCACCACAAACCGTTTCTCGATATATCCAATAGCTCCGTCCCAAGTTCTAACCTTGTACCATTTATCATACTCCTCAAAAATTCTTAAAGTATTCTTATCAATATTCTCTGTGTTCATATCAAGTTTTCTAATAATCGGTTGACGAATGGAACGCCCTTTCCTTACAACAGCCTTAGGGTCAATGGGTTCGGCAACCTGTCTTATAGTGTTTTTATAATCAATGATAATGGCATTGCTGTCTTCTATATATGATACCTCAATGCCGTAAAAGTCGGCTAGAAACTCTATAGGTATATAGAACACATCATTTTCCTCTGTTACAGGTATGTTTAGAGTTATTGGCTCATTGTTTACAATCGCATTAAGGTTATCTGTTTTCATCCTTATGACTCTGTCCTTAGTAGTGATGGTAACCTTCTGTAAAGCCTCATCCCAAAAAATATTTGGGTCAAAATACTCTTTTACTACATCAAACGAAAGAAGTATCTCCCCTTCTAAAAGCTTAGGCTCATTTCGGGATACCACCTGCTCACTCTCTATTACCAGAACAGATCCTCCTTCACTAAAAGCAGGAACCACGCTATTATTCGGCTTATAATAAAGATAATATCCCAAGGGAATAACCGCTAAACCTGCCAGAACAAGAATAAATAACAAAATAGCAAGAATTGTCCTCTTCATTTTGACCCCCTACAAATTAGTTTCAATCATATAACATTATACAACAAAATTCGCGGCAATTCACCAAATAAATAAAGGAAAGAGGGTAGGGTTTTGATCGTCAAATATTTCCACGAGCAAAAAAATGCTTCTTTATAAAACTCTACAAAAAACAATCTATTTAACTAATCAAAGAACTTTCTTGGAATCATTGCTTTAATGGACTTAAGCATTTTATCATTAGGTTCAAAAAGTACAAGAACCCTCTTTGCCTTCTCGTCCTCATCCTCTTTTTTATTTGTAATGAAGAAATAAATATCCTGAGAATCCAATGAACTCACAGCTATTATTTTCTCTGAGATTCCTTTTACAGATTCATCAAACTTATCTGAGGCTACCTTTGCCATAATCTCAAAGTCCCTACAATTCGCATCTATAAGATTCTTTCTTTTTTTCTGATTTACAATTTTATCAATTTCCAGTTGCCCATTTGTAAGTGCATATTCAAACTCTATTCTTCTTGATACAATTACAACGTAAGCAACATACCCAATTCCAATACACAGAAACATGGAAGTTGCATAAGGTCCTAAAAAAAGTATTAATAGTGTAATTAAAGCAATCGCAAGGATTATAGTACCAATTATTATAACATTATCTAAAGTATCTCTCTTCTTTTTAACCAGCTTTTCAATAAAAATATCCACTCTATCCCCTCACCTTAAGTAAAATTCTTAATACTATAAACCATATAATATATAAATATAATATGCAAATCAAGGCACATAGCATAAATGGGTGAATAAAATAAATGTGAAGAAAAATATACACCCGGCATAAATTGAGCACATATTATTTAAAGATGAAAAAACATTTCAGAAACTTAAGCTTCACATATAGAAAAGACCCTATTTTTTTAGGGTCTTTCTTTATAAAAGTCGGATTTAAATTAGTACATTCCACCCATTCCACCCGGAGGTGCAGCAGGAACTGGTTCGTTTTCCGGAATATCGCAAACAACACTTTCAGTCGTAAGCAACATTGAGGCAACCGAAGCAGCATTCTGAAGTGCTGATCTTGTAACCTTTGCAGGGTCTACAATACCAACTTCAATCATATTAGCATATTTTTCGTTCAGTGCATCAAAGCCTATACCCTTATCGCTGCTCTTAACCTTTTCAACTATTACAGAACCTTCAAGTCCAGCATTTTCTGCAATTTGTCTAACTGGCTCTTCCAAAGCTCTAAGAACAATTTGAACACCTGTCTTTTCATCACCTTCTGCAGTTTCAAGAAGCTTTTGAACCTTTGGAATTGTGTTCAATAAAGCTGTTCCTCCACCAGCTACTATTCCTTCTTCAACAGCAGCCTTTGTAGCAGCAAGAGCATCTTCTATTCTTAATTTCTTTTCTTTCATTTCTGTTTCAGTAGCAGCTCCAACTTGAATAACTGCTACGCCGCCGGAAAGCTTAGCAAGCCTTTCTTGTAATTTTTCTCTGTCGAAATCCGATGTGGTTTCTTCGATCTGGGACTTTATTGATGCGATTCTCTTTTGAATCTCATCCTGGCTTCCAGCACCATCAACAATAATGGTATTTTCTTTCTGAACCTTTACCTGTCTTGCTTTACCCAGCTGTTCTATAGTAGTATCCTTCAAATCCAGACCAAGATCCGATGTTATCACCTGCCCGCCGGTAAGAATTGCGATATCCTCAAGCATAGCCTTTCTTCTGTCGCCAAAGCCCGGTGCCTTAACAGCTACACATGTAAACGTTCCCCTCAACTTGTTTACAAGCAGTGTAGCCAAAGCTTCGCCTTCAACGTCTTCTGCTATAAGAACCAGTTTCTTGCCTTGCTGAACTATTTGTTCAAGAAGAGGAAGAATGTCCTGTACACTGCTTATTTTCTTATCAGTGATCAAAATATAGGGCTCGTCGATAATTGCTTCCATCTTTTCTGTGTCTGTAACCATGTATGGTGATACATAACCTCTATCAAACTGCATACCTTCAACCACTTCAAGGTTTGTACCCATAGTTTTTGACTCTTCAACGGTAATAACACCGTCATTTGTAACCTTTTCCATTGCATCAGCTATCAAGTTTCCGATAATCTCATCATTGGCAGAAATTGAAGCAACTCTTGCTATATCCTCTTTTCCCTTTACCTTCTGGCTGATTTCTTTAATACCTTCAACAGTTGCATTAACTGCTTTTGATATACCTTTCTTCAGAATCATTGGATTTGCACCAGCTGCAACATTTTTAAGTCCTTCTCTTATAATTGCTTGTGCAAGGAGAATTGCAGTTGTGGTACCATCACCAGCTACATCATTGGTCTTAGTTGCAACTTCTTTTAGAAGCTGTGCACCCATGTTTTCAGTTCCGTCTTCGAGTTCAATTTCCTTAGCAATCGTTACACCATCATTTGTAATTAGCGGTGAACCAAATTTCTTATCTAATACAACATTTCTACCTTTAGGGCCAAGGGTTACCTTCACAGTATCCGCTAACTGATTAACACCACTTTCCAGTGCTCTTCTTGCCTCTTCACTAAACTTTATTTCCTTTGCCATATAATAACCTCCTTTAGGTATACTTTTTTCGAACAATCATAAATAAGTAATAAATAAGTAAAAATTATAAAATCGTTACCTTACCCGCAAGTAAATCCACGAGGGGCATCGACATATTACTCAACTACCGCAAGTATATCTCCCTGCTTTAGAATCGTATATTCCTGGCCGTCAAATTTAACTTCTGTACCGGAATACTTGCTTATTATAACCTTATCTCCGATTTTTACTTCCATCTTTACTTCTTTTCCATCCACTGTAGTACCAGGTCCTACTGCAACAACTTCAGCTACCTGTGGTTTTTCCTTAGCTGAGCCCGGCAAAACAATTCCGCTTTTTGTGGTTTCTTCACTTTCTACCATTTTAACAACAACTCGGTCTGCTAATGGTCTAATATTCATATAAATACCTCCTCTTTAATATTTATTTAAAATATGTTCCCTTTTATTATTAGCACTCACCGAAAGTGAGTGCTAATCACAAATATAATAATATTATATTACCCTTTTTCATATCAAACATGTATTTTTTCTATATTTTATTGTTTTAAGGGAATATTCAAAGGAGAGCATAAAATACGTTAAGATTTCATTGTTTTACTTGAGTTTTCGCCAAAACAAACGTTTTTACACCCTTAGCTTAAGTAAATACAAGGAAATATATCCCGCAAACCTAAGTTTACCCTATTTTTTCTTTTTCTGAATAATATACACTCTTTTTACATAACAGGCAGAAGTACCTTGAAAAGATTCTGGGATCCGATATTTATGAATTTAACTGATCCGATGGATGCAAAGGAATTTTTCACTCTCTTCATCCCCACTCCAGATTTCATAAACCTTCTTTTGGGATCTAATGTCAAAAGTCTTTGATACAACCATGAATTTCTCCTGTCAGGGTTATTTTCTCTTAAAAACCTGTAAATGCTGTTATTTGCAATTAGTGCACCGGGATTGCTAACCTCAATATTCTTTTTGGTAACGGTTATTGTTATCCCCCTCGAAACATCAAGGTAATCCCTGTGAACCAAAGCATTTGCAATAACCTCTTCCAATGCATTGAAGGGGTAGTTCTCCACCTTTATAATACTTCTCATATACGCTGACACATCGTCGAGCATTCTTAAAATATTCCCGCAAAACAGCCTCACATCTTCTTTGCAAACCACCTTGATGTACACATGAGGAAGAAATAGAAAAGGATTTTTACCAAAAAGCAATAATCCCCCTATGGTGGGGTGATACCCCGCTCCCTCAACCAATTGACCGATTATTCCCAGTGCCTCAAGAATCAGCTCGCTGGGATTATCGCTAAAAACATTCAGTGTTTTAAAATAATCCTTAATAAGATCATAATCCAATTCTTCCAAGCCCACATTTTTTAGTATCACGGTTTCATAAGTCATAAGGCCATTTTCCTGGAGGAGATTTGCAACCTCACTTCTTCTTGCCACTCCGGTTGTCGAACCCCTTCTTATATAAAAGGCTCCGTTTTGAAGCATCTGATGAGGCTTGTTACTGCTTTTATAAACAGTTATGGCCACAATCATCTTTCCCTCTATGTTGAAAAAATCAACAGATATGGGAACAGGGGGATCACACCGGTTGTATATGATTTGTTGAATTTGCTCTTCTGAAAAATTAGCAGGATCAATGCCCAGTATTCTCTTTGTTTTATCTTCAATGCCAAAAAGAATGTATCCACGTCCACCCCTGGAATTAGCTATGGCAATAACATCTTTAGTGAGCTCCTTCTTATCACTCTCGGTGGATAAATTAAGCTCAGCTTTAAAATCAAGCTTCGGTCCTTCTTCCCTTTTCAGCAATTGTCTCAGCTTATACTCATCCATCGCCTTTTACCTCCGGCATAGCCCTACCTTCTCTTTTTTAACTCTTCATATATATCCTCAAGCTTAACTCCTCTTTCTACCATTAATACAAAGAGGTGATAAAAGAGGTCGGATATCTCATAAACTACTTCGCCCTTGTCTTTATTCTTTGATGCTATAATAACCTCTGCTGCCTCTTCTCCGACTTTTTTTAATATTTTGTCAATACCCTTTTCAAACAAATAATTAGTGTAAGAACCTTCCTTGGGATTTATGGTTCTGTCAACTATTACATCATATACTTCCTGAAGTATTTTAGCCTTTTCACTGGCATAAGCCTTTTTCTCATCAAACACCTTTTGTGATGTTTCCTTTAATTCGTTCCCGGAAAGCTCTCTGTAAAAACAGGAGTAGTGCCCGGTATGACAGGCAGCCTCCACCTGCTCAACCTTTACAAGAAGAGTGTCTCCATCACAGTCCATGCTTATGGACTTTATATTCTGGAAATGTCCCGAAGTCTCTCCCTTAAGCCACAACTTGTTTCTGCTCCTGCTAAAATAATGAACCTTTCCCGTTTCTAAAGACTTCTTAAGTGCTTCTTCATTCATATACGCCATCATGAGTACTTCATTTGTTTTGCAATCCTGTGCGATAACGGGAATTAAGCCCCTATCATCAAATTTTAACTGTTCTAATATGTTTTCCATTTTTTCCATTACCCCCAAACCTACATTCTTACTTCTATTCCTCGGTTATTTAAATATTTCTTGAGCTCCATTATTTCTATTTCTTTAAAATGAAACAAAGATGCCGCCAGTACCGCATCAGCCTTTCCGTCCACCAGAGCATCATAGAAATGCTCCATCGTGCCCGCACCGCCAGAAGCAATAACGGGAATCCTTACACTTTCGACCACCTTCCTGGTAACCTCAATATCGTATCCTGCCTTTGTTCCGTCGCAATCCATGCTTGTAAGAAGAATCTCACCGGCTCCCAATTCTTCTACCTCAAAAGCCCATTCCAAAACGTCTTTTCCTGTATTGACTCTTCCACCGTTAATATATACATCCCAACCGGATTTGTCCTGCCTTTTTTTTACGTCTATTGCCACCACAACACACTGGCTTCCGAAACGTGATGCCGCTTCCGATATAAGTTCCGGCCTTTTTATTGCTGCGGTGTTTATGGATATCTTATCTGCCCCAGCCTTAAGTATTTCCCCAATGTCCTCAACAGTTCTTATTCCTCCGCCTACCGTAAAAGGAATAGATACCTGCTCTGCAACTCTTTTAACCACATCAATCATGATATTTCTGGCTTCCGCCGAAGCATTTATGTCCAGAAAAACCAACTCATCAGCCCCGGTCTTATCATAAAGTGCGGCGATTTCAACAGGGTCTCCGGCATCTTTTATATTAACAAAATTAACGCCCTTAACAACTCTGCCCTTTTGAACATCCAAACATGGAATGATTCGTTTTGTAATCATATTCCACTCCCCCTCATTTTGCTATTTCAATTGCCTCCTTTAAATCTAGGTCTTTTGTATAAAGTGCCTTACCAACAATAGCTCCGGAAACACCTACTTCCTTCAAATGTCTAATATCCTCAAGATTGCTGACTCCACCGGAAGCTATTACTTCTATTCCAACGGCCTTCACCATTTCCTCCATGGCCTTAAGATTTGGGCCTTTAAGCATCCCATCCCTTGAAATATCCGTGTATATTATGGTTTTTGCACCCAACTGTTCCATTTTCCTAGCAAATCCTATTGCTGTAAACTCGCTGGTTTTAGCCCAGCCCTCTATTGCCACCATTCCATCTTTTGCATCTATTCCTATGGCAATACTGTCACCAAAGTTCTTTAAAGCCTGTTTTACCAAATTAGGATCCTTCACTGCAGAAGTCCCCAGTATTATGCGGTGTATCCCCTTACATAAAATAGTTTCAATTGTTTCTATGGTTCTTATTCCTCCACCCATCTGCACTGGTATTCCAAGCTTTACAGCCATTTCACTTATAATGGGTATGTTCTGTACTTGACCGGTTCTCGCCCCATCTAAGTCTACCACGTGCAAGTATTGTGCTCCTAACTGTTCCCATTTAAGTGCCATTTCCACCGGATTGTCGGAGTAAACAGTAACCTTATCAAACTCACCTTGTATAAGTCTTACACATCTTCCGCCCTTAATGTCCACCGCTGGATATATAATCATATAAAATTTACCTCCTGTTTGTACTAAAACAACTAAAACTCCCCTTACCAAACAAGGATACGGGGAGCGTTTTATTTAATCCAGTTTCTTGCCTGTCAAGAGTTCATATGCTTCAAGATATTTTAGTTCTGTATTTTTTACAACATCATCGGGAAGAGTTGGTGCCGGTGGCTGTTTGTCCCAGTCGATTGTCTCAAGATACTCTCTTAAGAACTGTTTATCAAAACTCTTCTGAGCCCTGCCCGGTTCATAATCCTTCATATCCCAGAACCTTGAAGAATCCGGCGTAAATATTTCATCTCCCACTACCAGCTTCCCGTCTAAAATTCCAAACTCAAATTTTGTATCCGCAAGAATTATACCCTTGCTTTCAGCATAGCGGCTTGCTTTCTCATAAAGTTTGATACTGATCTCTTTTAGCTTTTGAGCAAGCTCGGTACCTATTACGTTGCAAAGTTCCTCAAAGGAAACGTTCTGATCATGCCCCTCCGTCGCCTTTGTGGAAGGCGTAAAGATAGGTTCCGGTAGTTTGTCTGCCTGTCTTAAGCCCGCGGGAAGTTTTATGCCGCATATGCTTCCGGTTTTTCTATAATCCTTAAGCCCGGAGCCTTCAAGATATCCCCTTACGATACACTCGGCTTCAACCATCTTGATCTTCTTTACAAGCATGGATCTTCCCGAAAGCTCTTCTTTGAATTGGGAAAGTCCCTCCGGATACTCACTTACGTCAGTGGTAATGACATGATTATCGATAACATCCTGGGTATAATCAAACCAAAACTTTGAAATACTGTTTAAAACCTTTCCCTTATTGGGTATAAGGTTTGGAAACACCACATCAAAGGCAGATATTCTGTCGGTAACAACAATCAACAGTTTATCTCCCAGATCATATACATTTCTCACCTTGCCTTTAATATGTAAAGGAAGATTTATAAAATCGGTATCACCAATTAACATTTTTTAGCACCTCTTTTGTATAAATTTCTATTGAATACATGTGTAATAATATTCCATTTTAAAGCATTCCCTTGGTGGACATAACATCCTCAATTCTTTTATCTATCCCTGACGCCTCATCAAGAGCCCTGCCAAAAGCCTTGAATATAGCCTCAACGATATGGTGGGTATTGCTACCGTAAAAAACTTTTATGTGCAGGTTCATACTAGCATTAAAGGCCACTGCCCTAAAAAACTCCTCAACAAGCTCAGTATCCATATTGCCAAGTTTTTCATTTTCAAACCTTGCATCAAACACCAAGTATGGCCTGCCACCAAGATCAAGTACTACCAATGCCAAGGCTTCATCCATGGGAACAAAGGAAGAACCGTACCTTTTTATGGACTTCTTATCCCCCAAGGCCTCTTTTATAGTCTGTCCCAATACAATTCCCACATCCTCAACGGTATGATGGGCATCAACCTCCAAATCACCTTTTGCCCTGACTTTAAGGTCAAAGATACCGTGTCTGGCAAAAAGATTAAGCATATGGTCAAAAAAACCCACCCCAGTACTAATATCACCTTTGCCTGTGCCATCAATATTCATTCTGAGGCTCACATCAGTCTCGTTGGTTTTTCTGCTTATTTCAAACTCTCTATTCATCAAAATGCCTCCGAAGTATATAATTTCACCTTTACCTTTAAGTATACAATTTCACCCTTGCCTTTAATCAACACATAAACTATTTTTATTCTATCATTTCTCTACAGAAAATCGCAATAATAAGTTTAATAAAAATCTCTACTCCTTCTCAAACCTTACCCTGATGGCATTTGCATGTGCCCCCAAGCCTTCCGACTCGGCAAACAGTATTACATCGTCCTTAACCTTACGGAGTGCTTCCTTCGAATAGGAGATAATACTGCTCTTTTTCATAAAGTCCGATAAATTAAGGGGAGAGAAGAACCTAGCTGTACCGCTGGTGGGAAGTACATGATTGGGTCCTGCAAAATAATCTCCTAAAGGCTCGGAAGAATAGTTTCCAAGGAATATTGCCCCTGCATTCCTTATCCAGCTCAAGGCAGCAAAGGGCTCTTCCATACAAATCTCCAGATGCTCAGGGGCAATTCGATTTACCACCTCTGCAGCATCTTTAATGCTGTCGACAATCACAAGTGCACCATAATCTTCAATAGACTTTTGGGCTATTTCCTTTCTGTCTAAAGCCTCAAGCTGAATTCCCAGCTCTTTTTGAACCTCTTTTGCAACCCTTTCCGATGTAGTAACCAATATGGACGAAGCCAGTACATCATGCTCGGCTTGGGACAGAAGATCCGCCGCCACAAACCTTGGATTTGCAGTTTCATCGGCAACTACCATAATTTCACTGGGACCCGCAATCATATCAATATCACAGTAACCGTATACCGTCCTTTTTGCCATCGCCACATATATGTTACCCGGTCCCACAATCTTATCGACTTTGGGTATTGTTTCGGTACCGAAAGCCAGTGCAGCTACAGCCTGAGCCCCGCCCACTTTGTATATTTCATCGGCACCGGCTTCATTGGCTGCAACCAGTATAACAGGATTTACTTTTCCGTCCTTTCCGGGGGGTGTAGTCATTATCACTTTATCTACTCCCGCTACCTTTGCAGGCATTATATTCATAAGAACCGATGAAGGATACGCAGCAGTACCACCGGGTACATAAACCCCAACCTTTTCTAAAGGTGTGTACATCTGTCCTAAGATTACACCTTCCTCTTCAGAAACAAACCACGACTTCTCCTTCTGTTTTTTATGAAAGCTTTTAATATTGTCCCTAGCTTTTTTTATCACTTCCACTAGCTTTGAGTCAACCTTTGTGTAGGCTTTTTCTATTTCGCCTCCTGTAACTTTCAGGTCGCTGGCAGAAAGCTCCACCTTATCAAACATGGCGGTGTATTCCAATACCGCCTTGTCTTTTTTCTCCCTTACATTATTTACTATATCTTCTACACGCCTTAGCACATCTCCATGCTCCATATGGCTTCTTGACGCAAGACTTTCAAATATATCACTGTCTTTTCCCTTTCTCAAATCAATAACCTTTATCAAGCTTCGCACCTCTTTTCCAGCTCTTTTCTCAGTTTTTCAATTATAGTTCCTATCCGCTCACTCTCCATCTTCATGCTCACCCGGTTTACAACCATTCTTGCACTTATATCCGCTATGGTATCCAGAACCACAAGACCATTTTCCTTTAAGGTTCTACCGCTTTCCACAAGGTCAACTATCACCTCGGAAAGTCCCACTAAAGGTGCCAGCTCAATAGAACCATTCAACTTGATAATCTCAATGGATTCTTTTCTTTTGTGTTCAAAATATTCCCGGGCAATCCGCGGGTATTTTGTTGCCACTCTTTTGTTATTAAGCTGATCAAGCTTTCCTGAAAGCTCCGCCGGTCCGGCCACAACCATCCTGCAAGCAGCAAAACCAAGGTTTAAAACCTCGTAAAGATGCCTGCCCTCCTCTAAAAGTGTATCCTTACCCACAATACCTATATCCGCAGCCCCGTATTCCACATAAGTGGGTACATCGCTGGGTTTTGCAAGAAAGAACTTGATTTTGCTTTTTTCGTCACTTAAAATAAGCTTCCGGGATGAATTCTTAAGCTCCGTACAATCAATCCCTATAGCCTCAAACAGCTCCACCGACATATCGGTAAGCCTTCCTTTAGAAAGTGCTATCGTCAAATATCTCATATCCTACCTCCTTAGCTCATGCCTTCAAAAGTTCGCTTACGGTCACCTTTGAAACCTCACCCTTTTCAAGGTTGTAAACCTCTATGTTTTCATCGTCAAGAATCTTCAATATACCGCCTATACCTTTTGAAACCGCATAATTTCTGGATGTTTCAAAGTCTCCGCCGTTTATATCCATCTCCACAACAAGCCCTTGTTTCCTCAAGGTTTCACATATCCGAAAGGCCGTCTTTCTTCCCTCTTCACCGTAACAAACAAGGGTATCTACCATCGGTTTCTCAGCCTCAATTTTCTGTCTTTCAAGAGCCATCATAACCATATTGATTCCCATGGAAAATCCTGTAGCGGGGCTCTCTTTCCCAAATTTCTCCACTAATCTGTCATATCTTCCGCCGCTTAATATCGGGAAACCCACCCCATAGGTAAAGCCTCTGAAAATAGTGCCGGAATAGTAATTAAGACTTTGCACCATACCCAAATCTATCGAAACATATTTGGAAAGTCCATAATCTTCTAATATTTTGATAATGCTTCTTAAGTTGTTCAATGCCTTAATTGAACGCCTATTTATGGGATACTTTTCCACCCTGTCAATAACATCTGTGGAGCCGAATAATTTAGGAAGGCTTAATATAAGCTCCTTCAGGTCATCCCTGATTTTATGTTCTTTAACCAATTCCTCAATTCCCAAAAAGTCCTTCCGGTCGATAAGCACCCTCATCATCTCTGTCTCTTCATCGGAAAGACCGGTTTCTTCCATTAGTCCTTTAAAGAACTCCACCTGCCCGATATCTATCTGGAAATTTTCAAGCCCTGTAGCCTTTACCGCATCAATTGCCGTGGCTATAACCTCAGCATCGGCCTCTGGAGCAGTTACTCCAATTATCTCAACACCGGCCTGGGTAAACTCCTTTTGCTTTCCTCCACCAACCTCGTTATATTTGAAAGAATTCCCTATATAGAAAATTCTCAACGGATAAGCTGCATCCTTAAGCTTAGTAGCCGTAACCCTGGCAATAGGTATTGTTATATCCGGTCTTAATACCAGAATCCTACCCTGCTGGTCAAAAAATTTAAACATGGTTTCCTGGGGCATTATATTTTCTTCGGTGCAAAATACATCGTAAAACTCTACAATCGGGGTTTCTACCTCATAGTAACCGCTGGCTCGAAATACTTTTCTTATCCGATCCTCCAAGTTTTTCTTAAAAAAACACTCGTTTTGCAGTATATCCTGAACACCTTCAGGAGTATATATTTTCCATTCTGTCAATCTGAACACCTCACTTTATTGCTTTATCATGTTAAAGTAGTAAATCAATGAATTAAAGTTATTATAATTCATGCACTGTAATTTGTCAATCAAATTTTTTCTAGGGGCATTAAATTTTCTGATCGATTTATGATAATGTCTCATTATATCACATGTGATTATGTCCCAACTTGAAAATAATGTATAATTAATCTCATGTCATTACGTGAGGTGGTTACATTGAGGAAGGTTGAATTGGTAATGGAATAAAATAACAAATGTCTAGCTATTAAAAAGTTAGTTGAGACAGGCGGAAACAAAAAAAGAGCTTCAATGCCGGTAATATTGAGCTGCAGCGATTTTTCCGGACTTAAAAAACCACATTCCATCGAATTTATAATAATAAAGCTTTATTCCTTAAGATTGTTTTTAATTATATAGATTAATAAAAACAGTACTATCAAAAAAGGAGGATAAATTATGAAGGCATCAAAAGCTTTACAAAGGGGTGTTTGGGGTTGGGTGTTTTTTTTATTCATTATTTCATGCATTGCAATATCAACATTCACTGCCAGTGCCGGAAGACTGGGAGATATAAACAGTGATGGGGAAATCGATTCTACCGATGTGACGTTATTAAAGAGACATCTTTTAAGAAAAAACATTCTTACAGGAACAGCTTACTCCAATGCCGATACCGATGGGGACAGGGATGTAACCTCCACCGATTTAACCTTTCTTAAAAGGTATGTATTGCGCCGCATATCTTCTTTCCCAGGTGAAACCGCAGATCCGACACCATCGCCAACCCCGTCACCATCAAATAATCTCAATATAACCTGGGATTGGGCCGGAATCATAGGCACAGGTCAAAGCCTCTCCGTAGGAAGCAACCCGATTCTGTCTTCTACTCAGCCTTACAACAATCTGAAGCTGTCTTTGGGCAACTTAAGGGTTCCTCCCTACGATGCCAATAGCAGTGAACTGAAACTGGTTCCCCTTACCGAACCTATTCGCAACCTTGCAATGGGTTATCCGGCTCCCTACCCAAGGAACCTATATGGAGAGACTCCCCATACCTCAATGGCAAACCAAATAACTGAAATGGTGAAAGGAGCAGGCGGCAAGGACTATATTTCCATACATACGGTAGTCGGTGAATCCGGACAGGGCATGTCTGTAATCAAAAAAGGTGCCACTGATACGGGCAGTACTGGCCGTGCTTATGCGGCATCAATATTTGAAGTTACAGCCATCAACCGCTTGGCAAAAGCCTCGGGAAAAACTTACGGTGTGGGAGGTATTATCCTAACCCACGGTGAAACCGATTGCGGTAATCCCAACTATGAAAATGAGGTACGCAAATTGTGGTCGGATTACAATCAGGATATAAAGGCAATAACCGGACAAACCCAAAATATACCGATGTTTGTTGTGCAGCAGCACTCATATCCAAGTACAGGAACTTCTGCTTCTACCTTGGCTCAATGGAAAGCGGGCGTGGATTATCCCGATGATATAATTTGCATAGGTCCCAATTATCAGCGTTATTTCGGAGGCGACAACGTCCATTTGACTTCCAGCGGATATCAACATTTGGGTGAAAAGTACGGTCAGGTCTATTATGAAAGGGTTGTCCTCGGTAACGACTGGAAACCCCTTCAGCCTATAAAAGCCACCAAAAACGGCAGAACCATCACTGTAGACTTCCATGTACCGGTACCGCCCCTTGTTTGGGACAGTTCGCTTCCGACACCAAACCAGAAAACTTTGACCGAATGGAGAAACGGTAAAGGCTTCGAGGTCACTGCCAACGGTTCAAGAGTCACAATAAGTTCTGTGGAAATTTCGGGAAATTCGGTAATAATAACCTGTGCCAATGAACTCCCCCCTTGGGGTGTAAAAGTCGGCTATGCCTTTACAGGCGGAACTGCAAGACCTAATGGGACATACCGCTGGGGTTTGCTTCGCGACTCAGATCCCTTTAAAGGAAGATCCGATGTGGCACAACCCAATTTCTGTGTAGCTTTTGAAATGGCAGTTAATTAAAGTAGCATTAAACAAACAATAACTTGAGGGCATCGAGCCCATTCGCTTTTTTAGTGATTTCACCTCGTGAAATCCGACTAAATGTGAAGAATAATATTTAAAACATAAGTGTAGCCGCCTGTAAACACCGTAGAGCTAGGTAAAACTCACTTTGCGAAAGCGGATTCTCCCAATTTCCTCATCGTATTAACAGGCGGCTACAACCTACTTCACAATGTTTCTTTTATGTTTTCCTCTTAAATAATATGTGCTCAAAAGAGTCTCCAAAACATGAAATAAATATTTCTCACTTTATTTCTGCCACATTCGTATCCGAATTCCATTCGACGGTAGCATCAAATGCTTCGCTTACAAATCTTAGCGGAACAAAAGTTCTTCCTCTTTTTATAATCGCAGCTGTGTCCATCTCTTTTTTAACGCCATTTATATCTATTGTCTTTTCTCCTATCTTAACCACAACTGTCTTATCATTCTTTGATATCTTCACAGTTCTTGTGCTGCCGTCCCACTCAACCTCTGCATCCAACGCTTCACTTACAAATCTGACCGGAACTTGAGTTCTGTTGTTCTCGTCAATAAAGGGTCTTGCATCCGGGAAATCAAGTATTTTATCGTTAACTTTTATATATGCCCCGGAAATCAAATCCCTCTTTTCTATAACCATCATTTTGTTTATCATGCATGGCGTTGAAAACAGTACTTTCTCATCTTGCCCCAGATAGGACTTGTAAATTACGCATTTGTCCAAGTTAAACAAATTTCCCAAAGAATCTCCATATGAATATATTTCTTTATAATAATAAAAATCATCGTTATAACTGCCAATATCTGCAATGTTATCTCCTTCCTGAGGAGCCAATCTTATTTGTGAACATTGGGTGTTTATTATTGAGGAAGTTCCTTTCCTTTTATCATATGCAAAAGTTCTTACTACATCATTTATTGAATGACCATAAAATATATAATTGCTACTAGAACCCTTTCTCCAGACATTCACAGGATCTATCTTTGAAGATTTATTCAGTTTATTTTTAGCAAGATCATACTGGTAGCAATAATTTAAAGTACTATTGCCATAATACACAAACCCATCAACCGGTTTTATAAATGAACAGTATGTATTAAAGGATGGTAACTGGGTTAATTTGCCATTAGAAATGTTATAAGCAAATATATTATGTATCTTTTCCGAAGATAAATATTCACTTAATACGAGAAATCCCCCGGTTATACCCTCTAGGCTATGCTCTTTATCCAATATCTTTTTAGGTTCAAGTGTGCCTTTTTTAAGCTCAAATATTCCCTTAAACTCTGTCATTCTATCATAACCTCCCGAGGTTACCGAATAGGAACTCTTTGCATAGAAAATACTGTTTTCGTCAGAATAAATAGTCTTATTAAAGTCAATATTATCATCTATAAGAGTTTTTTGCGTACCATCCTTATTGATTCTGTATAAGTTTGAATCAACCACATCCCTTAAATAAATTACATCTATAAAATAAATATAATCATCATCCATATCAATTAATTTTTTATATCTGCGAGGATTAAGTTTTTCTATTATACTAGTCCTGGGAGTGTCTTTTTCAAAGGATTCGTCAATGGCAATCGTGGTTCCTGTTTTCTCATCCAGTACATATATTCCGTTGGCAGATGAAAACAGTATTTTGATATCGGCTTTTTTGTATTGGGAAATAAGCCCTATTTCTTCATTGTCTCCGGTATCAGTTTTGTTTCCCGTATCAGAACTGCCTTCTGACCCTTCATTATCGGGCTTTAACTGTGAAGAATAAAAATATATGTCTGCTGATTGGTCATTAAATTTTATTTCTGCCGATAAGCACTCAATAAAAAAATCCGGTGGCATCAGTAATGTCTCGTTATCAATTTTATAACATGGAAGCGACATCTCCTTTCGTTCACCATCTAAATAATAGTACTTTTCACCTTCGAAAACAGAAACGTTCATACCGTTGACAGTAAAAAGATATTCAGAATACTCTACACTATACTCTATATTCAGAATATCTAATGCTTTATTAAGGGGCAGTTTTACCCATGTATCAGGAACCTCCGGATAACTGGCCGAAATTGATTCTTTTAATGAATCATCAACATATACTCTGACTATTTGATACTCAGCTAACACGTTAATTGCTAATGTGTGTAATAATACAACTATTAATGATACTATCAGTAAAAGTTTTTTCATTTTGTTTTCCCCTCCAAAACTGAATTTATTTTATTTTCTTTACCTTTAAAGGCAATTCCCGGTTTAATAATATCCTTTATTCCAAAAGACTTGAGCTCAGAATCGTACCTCCTCTCTTCTATTTGCTTTAATGCCGTAACCATTGCTTGATCTAATGTCTCATTTTTCAACCGGTTGGCCTTGTGAACTCAATAATTATTCCTTTTTTTCATATTATAGTATATCGCTATTATATACACTTTTACTGATTCTTTCAACTTGCCCTGTACAATAGTGTGCAGTGAACTACCACCGCCTATAGAGGCAGATGGCTTCTTGGTCAATATCTCTATTGAGACAAGTTTACCCAAGCTCAAAAGAATGTTCCATCCTCGAATAATTACCAGCTATATAGCCAGCTTTAGTAGATTTTTACTTGCA
>JAAYTO010000011.1 GCA_012523755.1 Clostridium sp.
ACCAAAAAGCGAAAGGGCTCGATGCCCTTGAGCTTTTGTTAGTGGGATTTCACGAAGTGAAATGACCAAAAAAAAATAAAACAAAACGCTCTAAAATAGCTTAGAGCATTTTTTACAAATTTATAGAGATAAGGCTGCTTCACGCTTTCTCAAGATCCAATATGCTTATTTCTCTTGAATGGTGAGTATGACTCCAGTCTTTATTGTTCTTGCTTAAAAAGCCCTGTATAGTAATGGGAATCCATGTAATGCAATAAAAGGGATAAATCAGAAAACCGATTAATGCCTTTAAATTAAATTTCTTTTCAGAAAGCACAACCAAAGGACCGTATAAAAACTGCAGAGTTACAAATATATACCAGACCTCGGTGGGGAAAACATACCTCAAATTGTAAAACGGTGATGTAGGAAATATGGTTTGAATCCACATCATTATTGTAATCAGCCCTATAAACACCAATCTTATCGGTTGAAACAAGTATACCGCACAATCAAAAGCTATTAAATCCCCTTCCTTAAAAGCTTTGCGGAACAGGGGACCTAAAAAACGGCTCGCACAGTCAGCATGACCTTGCATCCATCTTTTTCGCTGGTTCCATGACTGTTTCAAGGTGATGGGCTTTTCATCATACACAACAGCATTATTTGCCCATGCCACCTTGTAATTGCTGAGGGCAAGCTTCATTGTAAATTCCAAGTCCTCGGTAAGGCAAGTGGCTCCCCAACCTATTTCCTTTAAAACCTCAACATCAACACAAAAGCCTGTACCGCAAAGACCGCAGCTAAGTCCCATGTAGTATCTGGGAAGCTGGAACAATCTGTTTGAAAGCCAAAAAGCAATGGAATATGAGCAGGTAATCCAAGAATCAAAAGGGTTTTTGCTATCGATATAGCCCTGTACAACCTTATGACCTTCGCAGAGTTGCCTGTTCATTTCCAATAAGTAATTGGATGTGACAAGATTGTCGGCATCAAAAACGCAAATGGCATCGTACTTTTCTTTCATATTGAAAATTTTTGCAAACATCCATTCAATGGCATGTCCCTTGCCCCGGGCTTCATTGTTGAATCTTTTGTATACTTTTGCTCCGTGTTCCTCTGCTATTTCTGCGGTTCTATCCGTACAGTTATCGGCGATAACAAATACATCAAAAAGATTGCCCGGATAGTTCTGCCTATTAAGGCTGTCAACTATGTGTGCAATAACTGTTTCTTCATTGTGGGCAGCTACAACCAGGGCAAATTTCTTTTGAGGAAGCCATTCTCCAGGATTCTTTTCTTTTCTCTTCCGCCAGCCAAAGATGGATATTCCAAAAAAATAGCACCCTGCTACAAAAATTACAACCTGCATAATTTGTGTTGTGCAAAATATCACACTATTGATTTGTGATAACATTTGATTCCTCCAAAATATTATAATGTTTTTTTAATACCAGTTTTAAAAGCCAATTTCAAATAACATTTCACGTGTATACAAAGGCTCTTTGCTTGCGAAACTTAAGTTTTTAGAATATTTTTTTTCACATTTATCTAATGCACCCGTATCCAAACTTTATAACACTGTACTTTATCAGGTGAGTTTTGTTTTCGGGCTTCATTCTATTTCTATATTATTTTGTACTTAATAAGGAAAAATATTTATGATAAAAAAACAATAAAATATGTTATAATAAGATATATTATATTGCCAATGTCTAATTTCATTTTCAGGGTGCTTATTTGCACATGTCTCGATTCAAAATTAATTTAGTGGGATTTCACGAAGTGCGTTTTAACATTATGAAAGATTTGAGGTTAGTTGTGTTAAAAAGCATTGATTGCCAGAGAATTTAACAATTTACGGTTACGGGGGGATTTTTATGACGAAAACATACTTTAATGATGCTGTTATCGGAAATTCCAAAATGCTTGCATGTCTAACAGGGAGCGGTGAACTTGTAAGGCTTTTCTGGCCGCATATTGATTACCCGCAACACGTTGAAAGAATGGCAGCAGGAATATTTTATATTAGTCAGAAAAACAGCACTTCGTGGTTTAATGAGCACGATTGGAAACACACTCAGTATTATGTGGAAGATACCAATATTCTAAAAACCCTATGTGAAAATGAAAGCCGGGGGCTTAAAGTCGAGCAGACAGATTATGTATTAAAAGACAGGGATGTACTGGTAAGACAATACGAAATAGAAAACACAGGCTGCACGGAAGTAGAACTGGGCTTTGTGAACTATTCGTCAATGATTACCACTACTCCTGAATTGCGAAGTACTTTGTTTGATTTCAATGTTGATTCATTAATTCATTATAGACATAATTACTATATTTCTGTTTCAGCGGATCGGGAAGTAATGCAGTTTCAATTGGGTAATAATGCTTATAACAATGCATCCTGTGGGGAACTTTACGGTTATGACAGTATTGGAATGATGAATGATGGTGCAATTTCCTTTAACTTGGGGAAAATCGGGCCAGGGTGTAAAGCGTCCTTCAACCTTTTTATATGTGCATCCCATACGCTAAAAGAGGTTAAACAGATGGTTAAGCTGTGCAGGCAGCTGGATCTTAAAGAGGAATATGAAAACACCCTTATATACTGGAAGGGTATGCTAAAGAATGCAAGGCAGCTTAAAACTGGGGACAAAAATATTGATGACCTATATAACAGATCCCTTTTGGTATTCAAGCTGATGTCCGACGAAGAGACGGGAGGGCTTTTAGCCTCTGCCGAGCTTGATGAAGGCTTTACGAGATGCGGCCGCTATGCCTATTGCTGGGGAAGGGATGCCGCCTTTATTACCGGTGCATTGGATGCTGTCGGATTTACGGATACGGTAGACAGGTTTTACAAGTGGGCTGTTATGACGCAGGATGAGGATGGCTCATGGCAGCAGAGATATTATATGGATGGAAACCTTGCACCGTCCTGGGGCTTGCAGGTGGATGAGACGGGAACACTTATATGGGGAATGTATAGCCACTATGAGGTTACAAAAAACATTGATTTTCTTAAAGAAATGTGGGAAAGCATAAAGCTGGGTGTTGAATTTTTAATGGGATTTATAGATTCTGATACCGGCTTGCCCAAGCCCAGTTATGACCTTTGGGAGGAAAGAGTGGGAGAACATACCTATTCCAGTGCTGCCGTATATGGCGGTATTAAGGCAGGGGTTGAGGTGGCTAAGATTTTAAATGCACCGTCGGAGATTATAGACAAGTGGAATGAGGCAGCACAAAACATGAAGTCCTCTATAGAAAGAAACCTTTGGAAGGATGAGGCAAAACGGTTCATAAGAAGTGTGAGAACCAAGCTTAACCCATGGGGATGCGAGCCTTCTCAGCATACAACTATTGTAAAGGTAAATGAAAAAGGGTATTATAGAGATGTTACATTGGAGGATTGGACCATCGATATAAGTCTTCTGGGGGTTTCCATCCCCTTTGGAGTTTTTGATGCGGAGGATATGAGGGTCAAAGAAACAGTGGAGGCCATTGAAAGAGCCCTTACAGTTCATCCAGTGGGGGGAATAAAAAGGTATGAGAATGACAACTATATTGGCGGCAATCCGTGGGTTTTGGCAACTCTGTGGGTGGCCCTTTACTATATCGAAGTTAAAGAGTATGACAAAGCAAAAGAATACCTCATGTGGGCAGTCGAGTCATGCACCGCTCTTGGTCTTTTGCCGGAGCAGGTGAGCAAGGACAGCGGAAAGCCTTGCTGGGTAATTCCCCTCACATGGTCCCATGCCATGTTTGTATTGGTGCTTACAGGGTTAAAGGATGCAGGTGCTATATAGGAATAAAATCATTTAGGGTTTTTTAAAACCCTGGTTAGGAGAAAAGATGCCGAAGCAGAAATCATATTTTGTGTGCCAGGAATGTGGCTATGAGAGCAGAGGCTGGCTGGGCAAATGTCCGGCGTGCCATCAATGGAATACCTTTGTTGAAGAGGTTTTAAAGTCTGGATATAAAAACGCCAAAGGCATGGCCTCAATAAATGTGAAACCGGTCAGTATAAACGATATTGACATAGAAGGTGAAGAGCGTTACCTTACCGGCATGAAGGAAATGGATCGTGTGCTGGGGGGCGGGATTGTAAAGGGTTCCCTTATTCTTGTAGGGGGAGACCCCGGTATAGGCAAGTCAACCCTTTTGCTTCAGATATGTGACAAGGTAAAAGTTAAGTCAAAGGTTCTGTATATTTCCGGCGAGGAATCTATTAAGCAAATTAAGATTAGAGCCGATAGATTAAATGTAAGAAATTCGAATCTTTTAATGATATCTGAAACCAATTTCAAAGTTATACAAGCCTTGTGCGAGAATGAACAGCCCGACATTCTTATTGTTGATTCAATACAGACCATTTTTAACGATGAACTGTCCGCTGCTCCAGGAAGTGTTAGCCAAGTAAGGGAAAATACTGCAGGTCTTATGAGAATTGCAAAAACCATGAATATTGCTATAGTTATTGTGGGGCATGTTACAAAAGAGGGAGCCATTGCGGGACCTAGAGTATTAGAACACATGGTGGATACGGTGTTGTATTTTGAGGGGGAAAGGCATTTAAGCTATAGGGTCTTACGGTCGGTGAAAAACCGCTTTGGTTCTACAAACGAAATAGGCATATTTGAAATGAGGGACATAGGTCTTGTAGAAATTGACAATCCTTCTTCGATGATGTTATCGGGAAGAACCGAGAGTGTACCGGGGTCTGTTGTGGTCTCAAGTCTTGAGGGAACAAGACCCATGCTTATTGAGATACAGGCACTGGTGTGTCCCACCAGCTTTGGAATGCCAAGAAGAATGGCAACGGGTATAGATTATAACAGAATTACATTGCTTATGGCTGTCCTTGAAAAGAGGGTAGGGATGCAGCTCCATAGCTTTGATGCTTATGTGAATGTGGTGGGCGGGATAAAAATTGACGAGCCTGCCTGTGATCTTGGGGTAGTTGCCGCAATTGCCTCAAGCTTTCGAAATGTGCCGATTGACTTAAACACAGTTGTGATAGGGGAAGTAGGGCTGACAGGAGAGGTAAGAGCCGTAAACCAGATTGACAAAAGAGTGATGGAAGCCATGAGAATTGGGTTTAAGAACTGCATCGTGCCAGCTAGGAACCAAAAAACTGTTAAGCAGATAAAAGATCTTAAAGATATAAATATAAAATACGTAGAAAATGTGCATGAAGCGTTGAGTATTCTTTTATAGTATATTTGTCTACTATGGTCAATTAAATCAGGTATATAAAATGTGTGAAGAAAAAAATTCCGGAAACTTAAGTTTCGTAAGTTTCTGCATTTTTCTTTGATTAAACAAATCATTGGAGGGCTTATGAGTGGCAATGATAAATTAAAGGATGATGCGGTGCTTGGTGTATTAAAAATGCTGGCACCCGGCACACCGCTTCGAGAAGGTCTTGAAAACATTTTGAAGGCACGGACGGGAGCACTTATTGTTATTGGAGATTCCGAGAAGGTTTTAAAGCTTGTGGATGGAGGCTTCTATATCAATAAAGATTATTCACCTGCCTATATTTACGAACTGGCTAAAATGGATGGAGCCATAGTTCTCAGTAAGGATCTAAAGAAAATACTGTATTCCAATGCATTGCTTATTCCCGACCCTTCAATTCCTACGACAGAGACCGGAACAAGGCATAAAACCGCCGATAGAGTGGCAAAACAGACGGGAGAAGTGGTTGTGGGTATTTCCCAGAGAAGAAACATTATAACCATTTATATGAGTACGGGTAAATATATTTTAAGGGACACTCCCGTTATTCTTGCAGAAGCCAATCAGGCATTGCAAACCCTAGAAAAGTACAGGGCAGTTTTGAATGACGCAATAAACAATCTCAGCGTATTGGAACTTGAAGATATTGTTACATTGGATGACGTGGCATTTGTTTTGCAGAGGACTGAAATGGTAATAAGCGTTGCCGCAGAAATTGAGAGATATATCTGTGAATTGGGCAGTGAGGGAAGACTTTTGAGTATGCAACTGGATGAGCTTCTGGCTAATGTTGAGGACGATGAGCTTTTAGTAATTGAAGACTATATTCAGGATTCGAATGAAACTCCTGAAAAAATACTGGAGAGAATAAGACAGCTGTCCTATGATGATCTTATGAGCCTTGAAAACATATGCCGAATTCTCGGGTATAAGAGCGGGCATAATGTTTTTGACACCACGGTACATCCGAAGGGCTACAGGCTGCTTAGCATGGTACCAAGGCTTCCGATAAGCGTTGTAAAGAACATCACTGAAAAGTTTTCGAACTTTCAGGGAATATTAAATGCTTCGATTGAAGAGCTTGATGATGTTGAAGGGATAGGAGAAGTGCGGGCAAGGCTTATCAAAGAAGGCCTGAGAAGAATTCAGGATCAGATTTTTTTAGATACACGAAGATTATTATAGCTAAAATTAAAAAAGAGTCGTCAAAACATACTGTAACGACTCTTGACTCTTTATATAAATTCTAAAACTTCTTTACCTTTTAATTCAGATAAAATTCTTCATTATCTAAAAAGGTGGATCTCTAACTTGATTAACTTTATCTTAAGTTATATTTACCAAGCATTTTAATCCTATCAAGTTCCTTAATTATGATATCATACAGGTTAAGGTCAAGAGTATTACATATTGAAGCAAGATAAAACATATTTCTTCCAATATCCTTCTCAATAAGATCCCTGCAGTTTTCACAGAGAGTGCCCTCAAGATGGGTTTCCATCAATGTGCGAATTTCATCAAAATCTACTCCGTCAGGGTAGACCTGTTTTTTAGCATTGATCTTGACACATCCGCATTGGGTCACAGCCTTTACTATTTCGCGGTTAACCCTGCCGTTTGAATCTTGAAACTTTGTAATCAGATCTAAAATACTCTTATTTCTTACCAGAAGTTCTCCAACAGTATATTGGAATTGACTTATCATTATGTCCTTCAATATGCTCACTCCTTAGGTGTATTGATAAAACTTACAGAATTTCAAAAGCAAAACAAAGAAGATTAAGGAACCAACTTGATAGCTTTATACTAATTATAATTCTTTGAGCGACTCTTTGTCAATTAGAAATGGACTGGATAAACTTAACAATTAATATAACGTGTAAAATACCGGGCAAAAAAACTATTAAAGTATGAGAATCAGACTTGCATTTTATAAAATTGAAAAATGAAATGACGCACGATTATACAGAAGGAAGGAGCAATTATTCGGCAAAAATAAGAGGAAACAAAAGATAAATTTAAATTTTAATAAAATGTACTTGACATGGCAATAAACCTGTATTACAATGTTTAAGTGTCGAAATTTTGGTTCACTGTATTTGGACTAAAGTATTTGTTTCTATAAATTAAAACTGTATTTCGAATAAGGAGGTTGAAGATTCCATGAAGACTTTTATGGCGAAAGCCAATGAAGTTGAAAGAAAATGGTATGTGGTTGACGCAGAAGGCAAACCATTAGGAAGACTGGCTAGCGAAGTAGCCAAGATTTTAAGGGGGAAAAACAAACCCAATTTTACTCCCCATGTTGATACAGGCGATTTTGTAATTATATTGAATGCTGAAAAGGTTGTTCTGACAGGTAAGAAATTAGACCAGAAGCTTTACAGACGCCATTCAGGGTATCCCGGAGGATTAAAAGAAA
The DNA here is from genome assembly GCA_012523755.1 of Clostridium sp. Taxonomy (GTDB): domain Bacteria; phylum Bacillota; class Clostridia; order Acetivibrionales; family Acetivibrionaceae; genus Hungateiclostridium. The sequence continues at coordinate 7,652 of JAAYTO010000011.1, forward strand.
TAAAGTACAGAGCCTTTATGAGCGAAAAGCCGGAAAGGGCTGTAGAAATTGCTGTTAAGGGTATGCTTCCTAAGAATAGTCTCGGAAGAGCAATAGGTAAAAAGCTCAAGGTTTATAGGGGGATCGAGCATCCACACGAAGCACAAAAACCTGAAAAATTAGAAATTAATGTTTAGTGAGAAGGGAGGAATAGTTTTTTATGGCGAAAGTACAGTATTACGGAACCGGAAGAAGGAAGAAATCAGTAGCGAGAGTTAGACTTGTTCCAGGGAATGGAAAGATTACTATAAATGACAGGGATTTGGATGATTATTTTGGACTGGAAACTTTAAAGGTTATAGTTAAACAGCCATTGATGCTGACTGATACAGCAAGCAAGTTTGATGTGCTTTGCAAGGTAGTCGGAGGCGGTTTTACAGGTCAGGCAGGTGCTATAAGACATGGTATCGCAAGGGCACTTTTAACGGCTGACGAAGAATTAAGACCGGCATTGAAAAAGGCTGGATACCTCACAAGGGATTCAAGAATGAAGGAAAGAAAGAAATACGGACTCAAGAAAGCAAGAAGGGCACCGCAGTTTTCAAAGAGGTAATATGTGTCAACATACACAAAAGTATGTTTACAATTACAAAGTTTGTTCACGAAAGATACAGAGCGTCAGACTGGGAAACCAATCTGGCGCCTTTTAT
>JAAYTO010000185.1 GCA_012523755.1 Clostridium sp.
AAATCCCACTAACAAAAGCTCAAGGGCATCGAGCCCTTTCGCTTTTTGGTCATTTCACTTCGTGAAATCCCACTAACAAAAGCTCAAGGGCATCGAGCCCTTTCGCTTTTTGGTCATTTCACTTCGTGAAATCCCACTAACAATGGGTCAAAGGGAAATTTCCCTTCTGACCCATTGTTATCACACTTTGTTCAGTACCAGTTCATCGTCTCTTCTTTGAACAAAGACCTTGTCTCCTGCTTTCACTCTGCCTTCCAGCATTTCCTCCGCCAGTTTATCCTCTACCATGCTCTGTATTGCCCTCCTTAAAGGCCTTGCCCCATAAACCTGGTCGGTTCCTTTCTTTGCTAAAAGGTCAATGGCATCTTCTGACACCTCAATATTAATGGAATTTTGTTCAAGCCTTTTTGCCAGATTATTTATCATAAGTGCCACTATCTTTTTAAGATGCTCCTCCTCTAAAGGATGGAACACTATAATCTCATCTATTCTGTTTAAAAACTCAGGTCTAAAGCTCTTTTTAAGCTCTCCCATAACGTTGTTTTTCATGTCATTGTAAGTCTTTTCAACGTTTTCAACTCCGGTGCTAAAGCCCATGCGTTTCGGCTCGGTAATAAGCCTTGCACCCACATTTGAAGTCATAATTATAACAGTATTTCTAAAGTCCACCGTTCGACCTTGAGAATCCGTAAGTCTTCCGTCCTCAAGAATCTGCAGCAATATATTGAATACATCGGGGTGGGCTTTTTCAATTTCGTCAAACAAAAGAACCGAATAGGGCTTTCTTCTAACCTTCTCCGTAAGCTGACCGCCTTCTTCATATCCCACATATCCTGGAGGCGAACCCACAAGCCTTGACACGCTGTGCTTTTCCATGTATTCCGACATATCTATTCTTATCATAGCATTCTCTTCACCAAACAAGGCTTCAGCCAGAGCTTTGCTCAGCTCAGTTTTTCCAACTCCGGTGGGTCCTAAAAAGATAAAGGAGCCTACTGGACGCTTCGGGTCTTTAAGCCCGACCCTGCCTCTTCTAATTGCTTTTGAAATAGCCTTTACAGCCTCATCTTGCCCTATTACCCTTTTATGAAGCTCGTCTTCCAGCTTCAGAAGTCTTTCGGACTCTTCTTCGGCAAGCCTCTTTACAGGAATACCGGTCCAGTCCCCAACTATCCCAGCAATCTCATCCTCCGTAACCGTATCCGTTGTGGTTTGATTCTTTTGCTGCCAGTCATTCTTTGCCTTTTCCAATTCATTCTTTAATTTCTGCTCTTCATCCCTTATCCTTGCAGCCTTTTCGAATTCCTGACATATAATAGCGTCTTCCTTCTCTTTTCTGAGCCTTTCCACCTTTTCTTCAAGATGCTTTAAATCCGGTGGTGCAGTGAAGGATCTCAATCTGACTCTTGATGCCGCTTCATCGATAAGGTCAATGGCCTTATCTGGCAAGAACCGGTCGGTAATATACCTGTCCGACATATTAACCGCTGCAATCAAGGCCTCATCAGTAATATTAACCCTGTGATGGGCTTCATATTTATCCCTTAAGCCCTTCAAAATCTCAATAGCTTCCTCCCTTGTTGGCTCCCCTACCGTAATGGGCTGAAACCTTCTTTCGAGGGCAGCATCCTTTTCAATGTGCTTGCGGTATTCGTCAATGGTTGTTGCACCAATAACCTGAATCTCACCTCTTGCAAGGGACGGCTTAAGTATATTGGAAGCATCAATGGCACCCTCAGCGGCACCTGCACCTATTATTGTGTGCATTTCGTCAATGAACAGCACCACATTACTGGCTTTCCTGATCTCCTCTAGGGCTTTTTTCAGTCTCTCTTCAAATTCACCTCTGTATTTGGCACCGGCAACCATGGATGATAGGTCAAGGGTTACAACCCTCTTATCCTTCAAAGTCTCAGGAATATTCCCCTCGACTATCTTTTGAGCCAATCCTTCTGCAATAGCAGTCTTACCGACGCCAGGTTCACCTATAAGGCAGGGATTGTTTTTTGTCCGGCGGCTCAAAATCTGAATAACCCTTTCTATTTCTTTGTCACGACCCACAACAGGGTCAAACTTTGCTTCCCGAGCCATTTCTGTAAGGTCTCTGCCGAACTGGTTCAGTGTGGGTGTATTAGTGTAATTTGCATTGCCCTTCGGTGCCCCAGCTGAACCCGGGGCTTCCTCACTGAGCATTTTAAGTATTTCCTGTAAAAGCCTTTGTTGGTCAACACCCAGATCTGTCAAAATTCTTACCGCCACACTTTCTCCTTCCTTCATTATTCCTAAAAGGAGGTGTTCCGTTCCGATATAATTATGTCCCATTCTTCTTGCTTCCCTGAAACTCAGCTCAAGAACCCTTTTGGTCCTAGGAGTAAACCCTATCGGTTGTTCCCTCGTTGCCTCTCCACGCCCAATAAGCTCTTCAACCTCTTTTATAACCTTTTCCTCAGTCATTCCCTGATCATTCAAAACCCGGGCAGCCACTCCGCTGCCTTCTTTTATAAGCCCTAAAAGAAGATGTTCTGTTCCGATATAATTATGACCCAGTTCCATAGCTGTTTCCTGAGAAATTTTTATCGCTTTTTCCGCTTTTTCTGTGAAACGTCCATACATATTGTATTCCTCCTTCGCTATAATCAGTTACATCAAAAAATGTGCATATTTATTTCAGCTTGTTTCTTATAACTTCTGCCCTTTTTATATCTCTTTCATCAGAGCTTAATGTCCTTCCAATGCTTTTCTGCAAATTTGCAGGTTGTATCAGAAGCTGTATCTCATTTAAGATATTTATGTCTATATTATTAATTATCCCCATATATACACCCAATCTAACATCGGACAATAATTTTAGTGCCTCTTCCGAAGAAATAATCCTTGCGTTGGATAAAAGACCTAAAGAACGGTATACCTTATCTTCAAACCTGTATGGATTCTGCTTGTGCAGCTCCCTTCTAATAGTCCTTTCCTGATCAATAATCTGTCTTGCAATACTGCTTATCTTAGAAATTATTTCATCTTCAGGCTGGCCCAAAGACGCCTGATTGGAGATCTGAAACATATTTCCCAATGCCTCTGTATTTTCGCCATAAAGCCCTCTTACAGCTATTCCAAGCTTTGAGCATATATCCAAAATACCCTTTATATACCCGGTCATAACAAGAGCTGGAAGATGCAGCATTGCCGATGCCCTTATTCCTGTTCCAATATTGGTAGGACAGCAGGTAAGGTATCCGAATCTTTCATCGAAAGCGTAATCTATGGTCTCCTCTAGAAGATTGTCTACTTTGTTGCACAAATCCCAAGCCTCTTTAAGCTGCAGACCTGCAAATAGACATTGTATTCTAAGATGATCCTCCTCGTTAATCATTATACTAATCTTTTCATCATAACTTATTATCACTCCGCTATTGACCTGATTTTCTGCCAAATCAAGACTTATAAGATGTTTTTCGACCAAAGCCTGCCTCTGTATGGGATCCATCCTTTGAATATGCTCAAATTGAAAGCTTTCACCAATTGCACCGCTTCTTCCGAAAATAGCCTCTTTTACTTTGTTTAATACTTTTTCGCCATCTTCCCTTTTCATCCGGGATGGAAAAGGGAAATCATTGAAATTTCGGGCAAGCCGAATCCTTGTACTCATAACCACATCTGACTCGGGGCCGCTTTTTATATACCATTCCTTCATAAAATTCACCTCCCAGATCTCAACAATTCTATTTGCTGATATTTGACTCCAGATTCCTTATCTGATCCCTTAATGTTGCTGCCTTTTCATACTCTTCATTCTTAATAGCAGTGTTTAACTGCTCCTTCAATTTCATAATTTCCTTGGATACTTTTACACTGCTAAAAGCTCTGGAAGGTATCTTTCCATTGTATTGCATATTGCCGTGCAGCCTTTTAAGCAACGGTACAAGCCTGTCGCCATATACCTTGTAACAGTTGGGACACCCAATCTTTCCGGTTTTATTAAACTCATTATAGCTCATCCCACATTTATCACATATCAGATCTTGAGTATGCTGTGGAACCGAAGTCATATATGGAAACCCCATGATTCCTGAAAAAAAATCGTTTATGCTGAAAGGAGAACTAATGTTATATTTTTCTTTCTCCTGGGCACAGTATTCACAAAGGAATAATACACTTTTATTATTGTTAATAATTTGCGTAAGCTGAACTTTCGCAATCCTTTTCTGACATTTCTGGCACAGCATTCGCCTCACTCCTTTCAAAATCCTCACAAAGCATATATTTCTGGTGGTATCAACAGGATTTTTATAATATTTATTCAAACCAATAAACTAACCAGCATATTTTTTAATATACTAGCCCTTATAAAGCCTCTAACATCAACAGGTGCTGTCATCAACACCTTATCGCTTGTAGCTGCCTTGAGCATCATTGCCTCCCTCTCGGATATTACTTCATAGTCAACAAAATTATTGATAAACACATATGCCGATTGTTGTGAGATGTTATCCCCCATCGAGTTGATAATGTGCATAAGGAAATTTTTGCCCTTATGCTTTATACTCACACGTCTTATTTTAATATATCCACCTCCACCCCTACGGCTCTCTACATAATATCCTCTTTCTGTGGTGAATCTTGTGCCAATTACATAGTTTATCTGTGAAGGCACACAATTAAATTGATTGGCAAGTTCGTTTCTTTGAATTTCGATAGTTCCGTCAGTGTCATTTATCATTTGTTTTATAAATGCTTCTATTAGGTCACTGAGCTTAGCCATATTCGTCACCTTCTTTTGTGTTGATTTTAATCCTACAACTCTATCTTTTATAAGGCAGGATTCCTGTTTTTTGATTTTAATGGGTGTATAGTCCTCTATTCAAAGCACAATATTCAGCTTTAACCAAGCAAGTTCACTTTGACTATCTTTGACCTTCAATAATATTATAAATTATTTTCTTTTCATAATCAAGATTAATTTTAATACGTATTTTCAAACATAGTAATAGCTCTTTTTTGGGCTAATTACTTCTTTTCTTATCGGTTTTATCCTTGTTTTTGTCCTTTGCGGCAAACTCTTGTGTAGCTTCCTCCAAATGACGTGCAACTTTTCTCTGCCTGTCCGGTGTTATCCATTGATGGAAGGATGAAACAAACTCACCATACATTGTGGAATCTTCAATTCTCTCGTTTTTAATGTTGTTCTTTTCATTTTTATTTGCCATTTTTCATAACTCCTTTAAAATAAAATATTACTTATTTTTATCAAAGGAGTAAAGATGTATTCATGGGGTTTGTCCCATTATAACTGTCAATAATAACAAAATAACAGGCTGATGAATTACATATATCCAAAGGGAATATCTTCCCAAAAAATTCAATGGGTTTTCCTTTACTGAAAACTTAAAAATACTTTTCTTTTCCCTATATAAAATTTTGCCAAGGGCTATTCCTAAAACAAAGACCCAGGCCCAGGGCAAAATGGGATAGTAGTCTGAAGAACTAATCTCTCCATTGTGAATACCAAATATAAAAAAGAAATTATGGGTGGTTTTAACATAAGGAATTACAAGATAGGATAAAGCCAAAAGAATGCTTAAAATAAAAAGCCATGTATAAGAAAGTTTCTTTAGTAATGGGGAAACCATTATGCATATGCCTAGAAGATGCAGTATTCCAAAAATAACAAAATATTCGTTATCAAAGAAATAAGTGGCCAGAGTAACAAACAAAGCCGTAGATAAAACAATCATGCCTCTCTTAAAGCTGTTTCGGCTAAATACCGTGCTTATACCGGAAATCAGAATAAAAGAAGTTGCAACTATTCTTCCGAATATATAAATAAAACCGGTATTATAGCCTAAAGGTATGTTATAAAAAAACTCAAGGTCAAAAATGGTATGTAATATTATCAAAAACACAACAAGAATTCCTCTTAACATATCAATTTCCCATACTCGTTTTTGGAGAACATCCTTTTTTCCCATTTCCAATCCTCTTCTTTTTTTAAGTTAAATATCATAAAATATTATAACAAATTTTTATAAAACTCAACTTGCTTCACAATGTTTCCTTCCATGTTTTTCTTCACTTAAATAATATACACCATATATTCCGTTGCTTCCGTGGTGTAAAATAAATTTAAAGAAAAATATTTCAGAAACTTAAGTTACGCAAGTCTAGAACCTGTAAATACTCCGCACTTTTGCGGTATGAAATAAATGTGAAGATAATATGCACTGCAAGAAAATTAAGGGTACGTCAAAATTCAAACGCACCCTTTTGATTAATTTCCTTTAACAATACTATCTAATGTCGTATTATTCCTGTTCGCCATCAGCCATGCTTTTCTTAGCTTCCTCAATTACCTTCTGACCCACATGTGCAGGTGCCTCTTCATATCTTTCAAACCACATCTTGAACATTCCTCTTCCCTGGGTCATTGAAGTTAAATCAGTAGCATATTTAAACATTTCAGCCTCCGGTACCTCTGCTACTATCTGCTGAATTCCATTGGGCTGAGGATTCATTCCCAGTATTCTTCCCCTTCTCTTGTTAAGGTCGCCGATTATATCACCCATAAAACTCTCAGGTACATAAACCTCTACATGGGCTATTGGCTCAAGAAGTACAGGAGACGCCTGTTCCAAACCTTTCTTATAAGCAAGGCTTGCAGCTATTTTAAATGCCATTTCAGAGGAGTCAACGGAATGGTATGAACCATCAACCAAGGTTGCTTTAAGGTTAACCACAGGATAACCTGCAAGAACACCTTTTTTAATACTTTCTTGCAATCCCTTTTCTACAGCAGGGAAATATTGTCTTGGAACCGCTCCTCCGAAAATCTTTTCTTCAAATGTCAGTTCTTCGCTATCTCCCGGTTCAAATTCTATCCACACATGACCATACTGTCCATGGCCTCCGGATTGTTTTTTGTGTTTTCCTTCCACCTTCACCTTTTTCCTTATGGCCTCTCTGTATGGCACCTTGGGCTCGGCAAGATCCACCGAAACTCCAAACTTAGTTTTTAGTTTGTTTACTATAACATCCAAGTGAACTTCTCCCATACCCGAAATAAGCGTTTGACGCGTTTCGGTATTGAGAGATACCTTAAACGTCGGATCCTCGTCTTGAAGCTTGCTAAGACCGCTTCCTATTTTCTCCTCATCGCCCTTTGCTTTAGGCTGAATAGCTAAAGATAAAACCGGCTCTGGAAAAACAATCTTCTCTACTTCTACAGGATTTGCTTGTTCGCACAATGTATCGTTTGTATTTACATTCTGAAGCTTAGCCACAGCACCTATATCTCCGGCTATAAGTTTATCGGTAGGTATACTTTTCTTTCCTCTCAATACAAAAATCTGCGATATCTTCTCCTGCTTTCCTGTAGTTGAGTTATAAAACACTGTATCTGGTCTTAAAGTTCCACTGTACACCCTTATAAGGGATATTTTCCCAACGAACGGGTCAGCTACAGTCTTAAAGACAAGAGCTGAAAGTTGTGCATCTTCAGCTGTTTTTAACTCACAGGTCTCATCCTTACCAGCTTTTTTCACCTTAACTGTCCCAACATCCTGTGGTGAAGGCATCAAGTCAATAATAGAATCCATTAAAACTTTTACTCCCTTATTATTTGCAGCAGAGCCGCAGAAAACAGGTACAATAGAAGAGTCCCTTATACCCTGGCGAAGACCAGTATTAATTTCATCAGCAGTAAATTCCTCTCCATCAAAGAACTTCATCATGAGTTCTTCATCGGTTTCAGCAACTGCTTCATTTAATGCATTTCTAGTTTCCTCAACTTTATCTTTTAATCCCGAAGGAATATCTATCTCAACCAGTTTATCCTTTTCAAACTTATAAGCTTTCATAGTTACAACATTAACATATCCTATAAACTGTCCACCTTCAATTATCGGAATTTCAAATGCAACTACATTTTTCCCAAAGGTATTAACCAATTGATCCAGCACCCCAAAAAAGTTGGCATTTTCATCGTCCATTTTGTTTATGAAGAACATTTTTGGTATTTTTTTCTCACTAGCATATTCCCACACCTTTTCTGTACCGACAGCAACCCCGCCTTTAGCACAAACAAGTATAAGTGCACTATCTGCAACTCTTATCCCCTGCTTAACTTCTCCAACAAAGTCAAAATATCCGGGTGTATCAATTACATTAATTTTGTGATTGTTCCATTCACATGGACAAATAGAAGTACTTATAGAACTTTTTCTCTTGATTTCTTCAGGATCGTAATCTGAAGTGGTAGTACCATCTTCAACTCTTCCAAACCTTTCAATTACTCCCGCATTAAACAACATTGCTTCAGCCAAAGTTGTCTTACCTGCCCCTCCATGGGCCATAAGGCATACATTACGGATCTTCCCCGAGGCCAAGTCTTTCATAATAATTCCCCCTTGTATATTTATTGAACTTAATCAAAGTTCATAGCATAAGCTTTCAAAACCATAAAGGAGTGTAACAAATATTATGTATAGAACATGCTGTATACCAGGTGCAATAAACATGATAACTATTTTATTTATAGTACATTTATTCGATTTATTTTCAGAATTCCCTCTTTTATAACACTTTAATTCAAAGAAAATTTTTCGTTTGAAGAAAAACTTTCTTACATACGTCAGTGTCTCAACGAAGCAAAAGTATGCCTACTACCTAAAAGGCAAATCACTATCCGCAACTTAACTAAAAAGTAGAGATCATATATTGCCTCGTTATAATAATATTTTTTCACACTATTCCGATAATATGTATATTTTTTCGTCGCAAGCAAAAAACCTCGTTTTCGGGTCATTCCCCTCTGCCAGCTCCCACTGCAAAAAGCTGCTTTGTAGCTCAAATTACCATACCAAACGACATTATATTATACTTAGCATTATATGTAAATAGCAATTCTCTTTATTCTACATGTTTATTTTGCAACCACAGGGACTTTTCCAGCCTTAATTATTGCCTTTACGGCAGTTTCCAGATTAGTTTAAAACCTGTCGGAACCGGTCTGGTTTTCCCATAAATCCTTTGTACCAAATGCAATACCTGCATATTTTTCAAGAAAAACTGACAGCCATTCATTTATACTGTTTACACGTTTGTTTTTGTTGACAATTGTGCATTATCATTGTACATTAATATAAAGCAATCATGGTTGATTGCTTTACAGTATGGTAGCATGGATAATCTTTTTGCAATAATCGGTGCATCATAATCTAAAGCAGCACCAATTGATGATTATTGCACAGCAGGCAGCATTTTTGTATTACGGTAAGTCTTTTGGCTTAAATTAATTAGTATGGATAGAAAGGGAGGGATTTTTGTATGATTATTGTAATGAAATCAAATTCAAACGAAAATGACATTCAGGAGATTTCGAAGGTTCTGGGAAACCTTGGGCTTGGCATACACATTTCTAAAGGTTCCGAAAAAACCATAATAGGTGTTATCGGTGATAAGAGAAAACTTTCCGACGTGCCTTTAGAACTTATGAACGGGGTTGAGAGGCTAGTTCCCATTGTTGAGTCCTATAAGCTTGCGAGTAAAACATTTCAGCCCGAACCTAGCATAGTTAATGTGGGTGGAGTAAAGATCGGCGGAAAGGAACTTGTTATCATGGCAGGACCTTGTGCCGTTGAAAGCCGCGAGCAAATTTTAACCTCTGCTGCCGCTGTTAAAAAAGCCGGTGCACAGTTTTTAAGGGGTGGGGCCTTTAAACCGAGGACTTCTCCTTATGCTTTCCAAGGACTTGAAGAGGAAGGGCTCAAGCTACTTAAGGAAGCAAAGGAAGCAACCGGGCTTCTCATTATTTCTGAGGTTACCAGTGAATGGGCTGTTGAAATAGCTGATAAATATGTTGACATGTTCCAGGTAGGAGCCAGAAACGTACAAAACTTTCAGCTTTTAAGAGAAATTGGGCGTTCCAAAAAGCCTGTTCTCTTCAAAAGAGGCTCTTCAACCACTATAGATGAATGGTTAAATGCAGCCGAATATATCATGAGCGAAGGCAATTATAATGTCGTCCTCTGTGAAAGAGGCATTAGGACCTTCGAAACTGCTACCAGAAACACTCTGGATATAAGTGCAGTTCCTGTAATAAAGAGTTTGAGTCATCTTCCCATAGTAGTTGACCCAAGCCACGCAGCAGGGAAAGCACAGTATATACTTCCTCTTTCAAAAGCTGCAATTGCAGCCGGTGCCGATGGACTCATTATTGAAGTTCATCCCAACCCAAAATGTGCACTTTCGGATGCTGCACAGCAATTGCCTCCAGAGGATTTTAATAATCTGTGTAAAGATATCGGTAGAATTGCCGACATAATAGGAAGAGAGTTTCATTATGCTGGATAAGAAAATAGCCATTATTGGTCTTGGCCTTATAGGCGGCTCAATTGCCAAGGCTCTAAAAGATCGATTAAATATTACCTGCATAACTGCAGTTGATAATAACGAATCAAGTATTCGTCAGGCAATCGAAGAAGGATATATACAAGAAGGTTCTAAAGAATTAAATGATTCGGTGTATAATTCCGATATAATTTTCCTTTGTACACCGGTTAAATACACTTTAGAGTATTTGGCCTTGCTTTATGGCAATGTTAAAGAAAACTGTATAATAACAGATACGGCAAGTACGAAAAAAGAGATTATCAGTTATATTAATTCATTGGATAATCCCCCCTGCTTCATCGGGGGACATCCAATGGCAGGTACGGAAAAGGCAGGTTTTGCATCAAGCTTTTCGCATCTTTTTGAAAATGCATATTATATCCTGTCACCGTCGAAGAATTCTTCTAAAGAAGCACTTGAACTCTTAACAGAAATTGTCAAAGGAATCGGAGCAATACCTATAAAGCTTGATGCAAAAGAGCACGATATTATTACCGCAACAATAAGTCATGTTCCCCATGTGATAGCTTCTGCCCTTGTAAACCTTGTAAGGCAATCGGATTCACCGGAAAGGAAGATGCAGGTCTTAGCGGCAGGAGGGTTTAAAGATATAACAAGGATTGCTTCATCTAATCCTCAAATATGGGAAAGCATTATTTTGAGCAATAGACAAGAAGTTAAGGAGACTTTAAATAAATTTGTCAAAACAATAAGCACATTTATTGAATATATTGATAACAATAATTCCAGCAGTATTTATAACTTTTTTGAATCGGCAAAAAACTACAGGAATACTTTTTCAAACAACAGGATAGGTTTAATAGACCCTCAAAATGAATTGATCATCGATGTAGTCGACAAACCCGGTATTATTGGAGAAATCGCAACGCTCCTCGGTAAAAACGGTGTAAATATCAAAAATATAAATGTCTCAAACAGCCGGGAGTTTGAGCAGGGTTGTCTGAGGATAACCTTACCCGATTCTGAAAGTGTGAAAGCAGCCTATAACCTGCTTTCTGATAAAGGCTACAAGGTGTTTAAAATTTGATGGGCAGGAGCCTGACGATTTGTCCTTTAAGGATTGTATGTAATTGTTTAAAATAAGTTTTCACAATAAAAAGGCTTAACATATACTTATGAAATGGGGGAATTGAGTGTGTTAATTGAGCAAAGAGGTTCACTAAGAGGCGAAGTAAAAGTTCCGGGAGATAAATCCATTTCCCACAGAGCTATACTTTTCGGCTCTTTAGCAAAAGGAACTACTGAAATTGACGGATTCATGATGGGTGAGGACTGTCTTTGTACAATTGATTGTTTCAGAAAAATGCAGGTTAGCATTGAGATCCTTCCCAACAACAAAATTAAAATTCAGGGTAATGGACTCTATGGTCTAAAGCCACCTAAAACTCAGTTAAACGCTGGAAGATCCGGTACTGCTCTAAGGCTTCTTTTAGGAGTGCTTTCAGGTCAACCCTTTTCCTCAGTAGTGACAAGAAATGAATCAGCTCTTCGAAAACCTGTAGGCAAGGTTGTGGTTCCTTTAAGAGAAATGGGTGCAAACATCAGTGGAAGAGAAAACGGAAATCTCTGTCCCCTTTCGATAACACCCTCAAAACTTTCGGGAAAAACCCACAGCATTTCGATTCTGGATACGTACATCAAGTCTCCGCTGTTAATAGCTGGTCTTTATGCTGATGGTGAAACCACCGTAATTGAAGAAGCAAAGTCAAGAGACCACTCTGAACTAATGTTAAACTACTTTGGTGCAGATATTAGGGTTAACGGTCTGGAAGTAACCTCCCACAGGGTTGAAAACCTATTTGCCCAGCACATTCAGATACCAGGGGATATTTCAATTGCTGCATATTTTATAACCGCAGGTCTAATAGTGCCAAATTCCGACATAGTGATTAAAGACGTAGGTATTAATCCTACCAGAGCCGGAATCCTTGAAGTGTATAAATCCATGGGGGCACATATTGAGCTTCTCAATCAACGCACTGTCAATAACGAGAAAATTGCGGATATAAGGGTTGTTTCTTCGCCCCTTAAAGGAACAACCATTGAAGGCGATATTATTCCAAGGCTTATCGATGAAATACCGATTATCACTGTTGCCGCCACTATGGCTGAGGGTACTACAACCATCAAGAATCTCAATGGCTTTAAGACAAAGGAATTCGGCAAACTCAAGAAAATGTTGACGGAACTTTCAAAACTCGGGGCAACCGTGGAAGAAACCGATGACGGAGCTATTATTGAAGGAAAAGGTGCACTTAAGGGAACAATCGTGGAGGGGTATAACGATGCGGCAATAACAATGTCTCTTTGTATTGCAGGTCTTGCTGCTGCCGAGGAAACCACCATCAGGAAGACGCAAATACTTGATATAGTATATCCTGATTTTATTCCTGTTTTAAATAAGCTCTGATTCCTGTACAAGAGAATCCTTTGATTTTAACAAAACGCTCTAAGCTATTTTAGAGCGTTTTGTTTTATTTTGCATATTTTTATCCAGTTAGCCTAAGCTTTTTATATATTCTTCGACAATTTTTTTATAC
>JAAYTO010000186.1 GCA_012523755.1 Clostridium sp.
CTACATCTCCGCCGGTTACCGCCGCAGCCACCATAAACGTTCCTGCCTCAATCCTGTCCGGAATCACAGCATGATTCGTACCGCTTAAACTATGAACACCGTTTATCTTTATCGTATCGGTTCCCGCACCCTTAATGTCTGCTCCCATAGCCGTCAAATATGTAGCAAGGTCTACAATCTCCGGCTCTATCGCAGCATTTTCTATTATGGTCTGTCCCTCTGCTAAAACTGCTGCCATCATAATGTTTTCGGTGGCACCGACACTGGGAAAGTCCAGATAAATTTTACTTCCTCTAAGTCTTCCCTTTACCCTTGCTTCTATATAGCCATGTCCTTGATCTATTTCCGCCCCCATGGCAGCAAAGCCTTTAAGATGCAAGTCCACCGGCCGGGTTCCTATTGCACAGCCGCCGGGAAGAGAAATCTTTGCTGTACCCGTTCTGGCCAAAAGAGGTCCCATAACAAGAATGGATGCCCTCATTTTATTAACCAGTTCATAGGGTGCAGTTGTATTTATTATATCCTTCAAAGCAATACGAAGCTTGGATTTGTTTTCTGAAAACTCAACATTCACGCCAAAAGATTCCAATAAATCACACATGATTTTTACATCCGTAAGATCCGGAATCTCTTCAATGATGCTCTCCTCGTCACCTAAAATGGATGCAGCTATAATGGGCAACACCGAATTCTTTGCACCGCTTATTCTTACCGTTCCCTTTAACGGTTTTCCCTCGGTTACAATTAGTTTGGGCACATCGCTTCTTCCTTTCGTTTTTTATTGTTTTTTGTCTTTTGTATGTACTTTTTCGCGGACATTTTCTCAGTACTCAATGGTTATCACCGGTATTGCAATCCAGATATAAGTCCTGTTCTCGTATGAATTATATCTTATTGCCAGATTCATGTTAACCTTTTTCCCGTTTTCCAGTATAGTATTGTCTATACCGGGAGAATACGCCGAAACACTTATCATATTATTATCCGTAATACCGTTTACCTTTCTAGCACCCGCGTGTTTAAGTACTCGTTTGCTTACCTCATTTAATGCGGCATAATCCAGTTTCCCCTCAAAATATCCAGTAACACAAGTGTTTACCTTTGGATGAATTTTATATTTGCCTAGGGTTTTAAGCAAGTCTTCATATATATCCTCAATTTCAAATTTCGCAGAATCCACAGTAACACTCACCGTTATGTAGGATTTACCGCTGCCGCCGGCGTCTCTTTCCGACCGTGCACAAAGGTTTATCCTCTTTCCCCCTTCGGAAATTCCGATTATCTCCATTTTATCAATAGAATCATTCCCTATAAGGCTTCTTGAATACATCTCGTTTTTTTCAATATTCATATCTGCCGCAAGGTCATCCGCCATTCTTGACAGCTGCTCAAAGCTTTGGTACTCATTTCCCACCTCAGCATTCACATAAAATTCGCTGCTGACAAAATTTGCTCCGGAAGCTTTAAATGCTTTTTCAAGGGCGGCACAAAAAGACCCATTACTATAATAAAGCCTTATACACCCAATTGTAAATAGTATTATTAATATTAAAAGCAAATAAAACCAGTTTCTCGACATTCTTTCCATGTATAATCCCCTTCTACCGTTATGTGCCTGCTTGATGGAAATGGGCACAGTTATAGTAGAATTATAACCTTTAATGCGATGGGATATACATCCAATATTTCTTAAAGATTTGCTTTAAATTTCAATGGTTTTATAGAAATGTATTAAGAAATACCACCTCCTATAATAACGGCCTAGTTTTTCCCAAGTCGATTTAAACGTGATACTAAAAGCGAGCTGCATAGATTTCTGTAAGCAACAAAGGAGTTGGTTCATTTTTTATTTTTAAACGATATCGGGCTTGAATTAATACGTTGAAAGAGCCCGGCTTATCATCATCGAGCAATCTGCCCTATTTATTAACCCTTCTTCGTTAAAATCTTTGTAGAGGCTATCATCTACCGACAAAATCCCAACATCAAACATTCTCTTTACCGAACTGCTGTACCATCTGTCTTTCTTCAATTTTTGATATATTCCATTTTTCGCAGTTTTAAACTCAAATGCCCGCGAAATAACTGAACTGACCTCCGCCAAGCTGATGGGATTATCAGGTCTTATTGTCTTATCCCCATAACCTGAAATCAATCCGCATTTTAACGCAATCAAAATTATATCTTTTGCCCAGTGTCCTTCTATGTCGGTAAAACCTTCCATATTCTCTGCAGTCCCCGAAATATTTAATGCTTTTACAATCAGAACCATAAACTCCGCTCTGGTAATTTTGCTGTAGGGTTTGAAGGAACCATCCGGCATCCCGTTCACTATTCCCACATCATGAAGATGGGTAATGTATTCCTCTTGCTCTATTCCCTTTATGTCATTAAAAGGCACCCAGTCCCTGTCGTTAATATTTGTAAGCTTTATTCTTATGGGAGGAACCGCACCGGACATGTCATAGTCCAAGTACACCTCATTTTCAGCTCCGTCTTTAGTCTCATATCCAATATGCAGCACTTTGCCGTTTACCAGATAATAGTGTGTAATAATGATGCCTCTGTTTTGCCCACTCTCCGAAAGCTTTAGTGTAATCCTCACTTTTTTCTCATCTATTTGCTTCAACTCGTACAATGCTCCATGAGCACCGACATTCTGAGTCTTAACGGAAAAAATCAATGCTATAGCTATTATGTATACTTTTATATTATTTATATTCATTATCATACACCCCAAATCCTCTTTTTTAAGGACTAAATTTTTAAAAATAAACCAGATATTTATTCCAATTCTCCAATATATACCAGAATCTTTTCAATGAGTGCCAATACCTCTCCTCTTTTTATGGGTTCATTGACTGGCACGGTCTTTTTATTGTCTCTTATAAGCTCTAAACCGTTTATTTCAATGAATTCCGATTTACTCCGGGCGTCAAGGGCACTTCCGGTTTTAAGTTCAAACAGCCTTACCAGCATTCTATATGCTTCGCCCACGGTACAATCCCTGTCTGCCCCATCAATGTTTTCCGGACTTATCAGCCCGGCTCTGGCCGCCTGTCTCATGAAATCGCTGCCATATTCATGTTCTAAAACGTCAAACATTATTTTTACCGTGCTTTCAAGGGTTGCATAGTTATCCGGTTCAAAAAGCCTTCCCGGTATACTTTTTAACCTGTATAAGGAAGCGACATTATTAATCGCACTCTCATAATTGTGGTAGTATATATCGTCATAATAGTCATAGCCTGTTTCGGCTACAACCATGTCTCCGGTCTTTAGAGTTTCATAAGCAACAGTCCCTATGCCGGTGTCGTGATTATATATATACTCCGTATCAAGCCTTTCCCATGCAGATGTTCCTTTGTCATACAAAAATCCCGATATCTTGCCTTCCCTGTACTCATCATATTCCATCAATATCCTAAGGGGTTTTAAGAGGGATTTTACCGGCAAAAGATTTCCCCCGTCAACCACACCTATTTCAATTCGTGCCACTTTGGTTTTAAACACCATGTTCTTAATGTAAGAATCCACCTTGTCGGGATAGGAAATGCATATCTCATAGTCCACCCCAAAGGCTCTATTGGCAAGGGGATTGAAACTTTCAGTGGTTATCGTTCCCGGTCTTATCACAAGAGAAAGTCCTTCTGTTTTTATGATCAGATTTTCCGAAAGGGTGGTCAAGGATTTAAACACCTTGTCGGAAACCAGTATCCGCAATTTGTCATAGGCTGCCGGCGGATTACTGAGGTCAACAGTCACATCCAGTTTATTGTCCTTTATGACCTGTTCTATAAACAGGTCGGCATTCACGCCCACTATTTTAACGTTCCACACTCCATCCTCTATGGTTTCTGCCTTATCAATATATTCACCAGTTATTATGTCTTCAATATCGACATCGGAGTCGTAATCATCACTGCTGCCTATAGTCCTCACCGATATGATGTGAGTTGAACCGGATCTCATATCCTTCACGGGATCATAGGCATAGAGTCTTGCAAAGTAACGGTGATTCGACAATAGTCCGTCCACGGTATACTCCGAAACATATCCCGCATCGTATTCAATAAACTCTTTGAAGTTTAAGTCCTTTGATACCTCAAGAATATACTTAAGGTTTTCCTCCTGCATCCATTCAAAGGTAATACTGTTTTTTGTAATGGCATCGCTGCTGTTTTTTATACCGAACCCCTTAGGGCTGTCCGGTGGAATAAGATCTAAAGTACTCACAAGATAGGAATCGCTCCATTCAGATTTTATGGCGTCATCCCCGCTTGTGGACTCAGCCTGCAGCCAGAAATAGTAAAGAGTACCGGGTTTCAAATCCCCTACCCTGTAGTACATGGAGTTATAAAGGTCTTCCATTCCAACCTTGACACTCCCTATGGCTGAGTTGATATTGTCTTCAGTCCCGTATCTTATATAATAGCTGTACCCCGGCTTAAACTCCCACCCTAAATCTATGTATATATCCCCCGACAGACTGTAGTTGAAGGACGGAACCACCGGCTTTTCCGCGGGAGGTATAATAACAGGGTCTGTGGTGATTATTATAGGATCTGAAGGCTCGGATATAAGGTTCATTTCAGGCCTTGACGCCCTCACCCAAATAACATACGCCGTATTAGGCTCTAAACCTGTCAGCGGAATATCGATATTGTGCTTGTTTTTATCGGGACTAAGCTGAGGATTTTCCAACGGGTCATTGGGCTCAACGGGAAAACCGGTTACCCAACTGGCGGCAATGTTTTTAAGCTCATCATAGGACATTCCCTCGGTGTATTTTATACACCCGACTTCTATTTTCACACCGCTGTCATAGGACACCTTCCTGTAGTAAACATCATCGGCTACTATTGGGATGGGAGCTGTGTCCGGCTCCGAGTCAGGGTCGGGCTCAGATACGGGAACATAAGGAGGAACATCGGTCTCGTGGAGTTTTTCGGTTCTTATGTATTCCCATCGATTTTCTTCAAAATTATACTTTTCATACCACATGTTTTTAAGCTGAATGATAACAGAATCCAGGGTAATGGAATCCGTCCCATCACTGTACTCTTTCACCTTAAGGGGAGGCCTTGCAGGCACATTGGGCTGGTCAATGGGACCTTCCGGCGGTGTAACAATAACCTTAATCGCAGGATCCGAACTGTAAGTGACGCTCTGAAGAATATCATCGACATATTCAAGAAACTGTCTTTTAGCAACTATTTTAAAGTAGTAGGTGGAATTGGCCATAAGGTTGGAAACCCTATAGCTATAACCCAATAAATTATTATCATAAAGTATATAATTATTACTTCCAATTTTCATATTAGAGGCAATCAGTGCTTCCTGAGGTGGATTGTCAATTTGATCCGGGTCTTGTATCAGCCATATGTCATATACAACATCTTCATCAATCCGCCCATCTCCAAGCAACGGTACCCTCCACATAACCGTAGCACTATGGGGTTCGAGGCTTTCTTCATAGCTTGTAATAATGTCTCCGTCGGAACTGGTAAATTCATCCACAATCTCCGGTACCGCCGGGTAAAAGGCCACTTCCTGCTCCGTTACTATAATTTGCTCCGATTCAATTCTAATCCCCTCATACACATCCTGTCCGTTTCTTGTCACTAGGACTCTTATGATAAAATAGTTTTCGACATTACCCGAAGGCAGCGTGACAAAGAAGCTTGTACCGTCGACAGCCGCCATATACTGGGGCAGGGCTGTAGAATCCACTTCACCTTTGTAAATGTGGTAGGTAACCTTGATGTCACTGTCTCCCAATCCTGTCACAACCGGGCTCCACTCCAGCTTCCAGACCGCCCCCGAATCATCGGTGGAGATTTTGGTTGTTTTTACTAGGATAAAACTGCTTACTGCCACGGTTCTGCTATACTGACTCTTTTTTAACTCATTGTCCGCTACATCCGGCTCTATTCTGATATAATAAACCCTTCCCGGGTCTCTTGCCGTATGAATGTATTCAAGCTTTCCTGTTTCTTCATTCACTGTAACAGGTCCATTTTCTCCTATCTGTCCCTTTTTAATATAAATGGGGGGAGTATTGGAAAAGCTGCTGTTTTCGGATATATATAGCTTGTAATCTATTCTCCCTCCGGTGTTCCATACATCATCCCATTCTATTTTAATCTTGTTGCTTTCTAAGGCATAGGCACTAATGCTTATGTCCGTCAATACCTTAACCCTGTTGGAAGCTGCCGATTGGGGACTGCTGTATGTGGTATCATTAAAAACATAATTGTAATACGCCGTTGCATCAATATAATAGACCGTACCTGAACTAAGCCCCTTCAATCTATATTCGCCAATATTTCCCGGGACATCCCGCTCTCTTAAGGAACGGGTTCCTCCACTCCTGTAGGGTTTTGCTATTTCCTGAGTATAAAAATTCACATAACCTGAAATAGCCGAACCCGGGTAGGAAACATTCCATTTGAGATCCACATAGTACTGGTCAAATTCATTATAGCCAATGGCCGGCTCATCTTCATTTTTGGGATCGACCCTCAGCATTGAAGGCGGGGTCTGCACTTCGGCAGCCATAGCTGTATCAAAATTATTAATTTGGAATACTGCTGTAAATATCAGAATCAAAACTATTGTCCTTTTAATCCTGAGCATAGTCATATCTCCTATATCTTTACTATTTAATATATTTTGTACTATATATCGCCCATCAGTTTAAGAATTCCTATCAAAGACGTGGCAAGCTCTGAGCGGGTAACGGTCTTTTTCGGTTCAAAAAATCCCTTCGGGTTAAGACTCATCACACCCAGATCCAATGTCATTAATACCTGTTTAAAGTAAATATCGTCAATTTCCTTTTCATCGCCTATGTAGATATACCTTCCGGGCAAAAGACTTTCCACCCTTGTCCCCGTCTTTTCAGAATACACCATCATTATAACGAAAGCGATTTCCTGGCGGTTGGCATTTCTTGAGACCCCACCGATTCCTAAAAGGCTTCCAAGACCATATTTGTTCGCCTTCTGATTTATACTGAGCCCAAGATTTAAGACATCCTTGCCCACTACCTTTTCATAAAGAAGAATAACCTCATTTATCCGGACAGGGTCATCGGGGTAGAAGGCTTCCAGTGACCCAAAAACATCCCGCAAATCGTATTGGAATATCAGAGTATTAATGTCTTCGGCAAGGGAGTGGTTGTCGGGCACATCCTTTAAGGCTGCGTTTAATACAAACAGCCCGTACTCTCCTGTCTTTATGGCATTAAACGCTATACTGTCCTCTAAAAAAGCCACATTGTAAGATAATTTCTTCCAGTCCCTGTCCCCGTCATAGCAGACATAGGGAAGTTTAAGCCCTGCAGTATCATTGGTTATGAACAATCTTGCCATCATGGGTCTTTCAAAATCCTCTATGGTTTTGGTGGCAACCACTACAGGGTGCAGACCGCCTCCACCCTCAATTCTGTTTTTTAAATAGCGAGACAGTTCCACCTCAATGTCCCTCACCAATTCTTCAGCTATCTTGCCCAGTCGGTCCGTGGGTACGGTGTTTTCTAAAAACCAGTCCAGCTTCTCCTTCAAAAGTCCCGTGTTTTCATTATATATCTTGTTTTTTATTTCC
This sequence comes from Clostridium sp., assembly GCA_012523755.1. GTDB lineage: Bacteria > Bacillota > Clostridia > Acetivibrionales > Acetivibrionaceae > Hungateiclostridium. Next base: position 7,609 of record JAAYTO010000186.1, read on the forward strand.
TCTTCCAGTCTCAAACAAGTTATACCTATCCCGACAGCATCCATTGTTACACTGTTAATCAGCGATGCCGGCACCGTATCCTCCGGTGCAACCCTAGCCATCTTTGATGATTGATTTATTATAAGCCTGTAGTATATACCGTTGACACCGGATCTTTTTTCCAGATCAACTACACTGGTATTTTGGGTATTAACGGTTTGTGGTCTTATTGTATACTCCGCACCGGTTGTTTTGATAACAAGGCTTTTATTTTCTCCATCCAAGGCTTTTATAACATCATCGGGAATATATATTATATCCGTGTCAAGTCCTTGTGAAATATCGGATATATCCAAAACAAAGGGGTATGGGCCGTTGTTCTCGATAACATTTACCATTCTTTCGCCCTTGATTAAAAGTTTATTGAACTCGCCGTTTCCTATGTCGATCCGCCAATACAGCAGTTCTTCAAATTCACTTATCTTATCAAGGAACGATACCTCCTTGCGGTTATCCAGATCCCCATCATCATAGTCATCCTGGTCGAATTCCGTTCTTGCGATAACAGGTCCTATATACTTAGAGTATGACACCACAGAAGTATCTACCGGATCGGTTCTGACCGCCCGTACCTTAACATAGTACTTCATGTTTGAGCTAAGGGGTACGTTCTCGACACTTCCCCTTCCGTTTTCCACCGGAATAGACTTTATCCGTGCATAACAGTATTCAAAGTTGGTTTGGTAAGTTCTTGAATCCTTCTCGGTATAGTAGGGAAGGATTCTGCCATCGCTAACTCTATACTCCTCCAAATTTTCATGAGAAAGCACGATATAGTCGTCATCAAAGGGAGTTTTTATAGCAATCTCATAACCGTATCCGTAAATCCCTCTCCACATTACCTCGACTTCATGGCAATCGTCCCTGGTCTTCATGTTTCTTTCGATAAACACAGGGGATTGACTGCCTTCTTTGTATACGCTTACATCATAGTAGGTATCCGGCTTAAGGTTTACAAGCCTCACAAAACACACTGAACCCTGCTGGAAAATTGAATATTTATTCCTGGGTAAATAGGTGAAGTCTAGACTGCTCTTTGATTTTAGATATATTTTATAATCCTCCGCTCTTGCGGTTGCATCCTCATCGGTAAAGAAAAATCCCAGCTGTACATCGCTTACCACATTTAAATACTCCGGCTGTTCCGTCGGATTAGTCGTAACAGGAATTGAAACCCATGGGCTGTATCTTGTACTGTCCTCCCTGTCCTCTGCCCGTATGCTGAAATAATAAAGCCTGTTTGGAAAAAGCCAGCGATCTACGGTAAACCTGCATTCCATAGTTAAAGGATTATACTCAAATCCCTGCGAAAGCTCCGGTGCTAAAGGATCTAGTATAATGTCCCCAAATTCTTCATTAAAGCTTTTTGATACAGGATCTGAAGACGCATCAAAAATTTCATCCGGTTCAATCCGCCTAGAGCTGCATGCAATAACATAAACCACATCATTCTCCTGTTTCTTCCACGTTAATACCACTTTAGAACCACTAACCATAGGGTTTCCGTCTTCATCCTCTGCTATCGCAAAGTCGGTGGGTGCAAGCGGTTTTTTCGATGAATCATCGGGCTCTCCAAAAATCCCCTTTACCGTTGTAACAGCAATAGCTGCGGTAGGAATGGATTCCCTGCTTTCTCCGCCCATTGCAAGCCTTGTCTTTACATAGAAGTAGTATGTAGTGTTGGGTCTTAGCTTGTCACCAAAGGCTGTATAAGCCGGAGTTCCCGGAGAGAAATTCCTTATTGTTGCCCTGACAGTATTGCTTTTTTTATCGTCAACCCCGCTAAATAACAGATCTTCGTCCATCTGCTCCGTGGTTCCTATAAGCCGGAAGGAGTTTATATTGGGATTGGTGCTCATGTAAAGGTCGTAATAAACCGCCTTTTGAACCGTTGTTTTGTCTGTATAATCGTCCCAATCAATATTCACCTTTCCAAACTGGAGCTCCACATAATTGGACACATCTATGGTTTCATCTATGGTTTCACCGATGGTAATATCAGCATCATTCTTTATGACCCTCAGGTTTTTAGGAAGGGGAATCTCCACATTCTTTTCTGAAAGGGTAGTAAAACTAACTATTACAGACTTATCCGACATATCCTCCAGATCTGTTGTATTCCGTTCAATTGAAGTTGTTGTATACATTTGAATGTAATACACCGTATTAGGGAGCAAAAACGAAGGATATGCTTCATTATTTTCAATGTTCTCCTTCACAATTACCGGCTCTGTGCCGTCCATTCCACTAAAATATTCTCCCTTAAACAGTTCAAGCCCGTTTATCGTATACTCAAGACAGTTCCCGTTTTCTTTTACGCTCTTAGATGAAAAATACAGTACTCTTCTGTATTTAAGGGGATAAAAGCCGTAACTTTCACCCTCGGCCTTAAGCTCCGGGTACGGCTGTACATCTGTTTCCGCTTGGCTTGTGCTCATAAGCATATGAAAAACTATATCCTTGTCAGAATCGGTATTTGCCTTGATTTCATCCCAATTAACAGGCTTTTTCCATGATATAGTCACGTCTGTGGATTTTCGAAGGATATCATCATCCGCCATACCATCGCCATCTATATCCACATTGCCCTCAACCGGTTTTCTTTGAATTATTGTAATATCCTCCGGAACCGGCGGTTTACTCGTATCCTCTGCCAGAATATAATCCATCGACAGTGACTCTATCCTGTCCGATGTCGAGTCTGTTTTTACGACAATTTTATAGTATATCTTATTGTTTGGTGAAACCCCGGATATAAGAGTTATAGCACTATCCGAACCGGGGGAGAAGAAGCTGTCGTCCATGGTTTTCTTTACCGGCCAATCCCCAGGTATGGAAGAATCGTCACTGGCCTGAACCTCATAGAACATCCTTGGCAAATCAAGACTTCCCTGATTCACCCTGTAAACCCTTACATAAACATTATTTGCCGCGTCTTTCGAAAGCTGAAATCTTATAGGGGTATAGGTATATGGATGTGTGCCCATAATAATGCTTCCATTGAAATCCTCAGGCTTCCCGGAATAAACCGCAAACTTTGTCTCCCCCTCGCTATTTTTAAAATCAAGCTTTATATTCATGTAATAGACCGTTCCCGGAAGGATATCTCCATCGGGAAGCACATTAGCCTCAGTGGTTTCGGGAAGGGAAGCAAACTCATCCTTTTTCCCTAAAAGGTCAAAGCTCATAAAACCATTAGAATCCGGGTCACTGACCGAAGCAGTTATTGCGGAATTGCCGGAAACATGTGCCCTAAAACCCTCTGGTTTACTTTCCACCAACACCGCGGCATTGGTGGAACCGCTGTTTAAAAGGGAATAATCGGTGGAAATGTTTATTTTAAAATTAAGACTTGCTATATTCAACTCGTTACCATATGCATCATATAAACTGCTATTTAAATAATTTATGGCTTCGATTGTATCAGCATTAACCACTGCGTCTCCATCCCATATTTTGGGCATAGCCCATTTGAGGTTTAGTCGAGGTTCATTTCCAATTTCAAAGCCTCCTCCCGGAATCGCAGTCTTTGTCTGGGCTACTCTGTCAACATAAAAAGAAATCCTGGGAAGGAAGAATAAAAAACCTTTCCCAATCAATTCTCCCGTACCACCGGCTTCACTAAATGCTTCTATGCAAATATCATATATAAAATTGTTTTGCAGCCCGGTTAGTGTATAAGAACCAACAGCTGCAAGCACCACTGTCTCTTCGCTTTCATTGGGCTTATGATAGGTTATTTTACAGGACTGTGCTCCCGCCGGGTTTTTCCAGCTGATTGTCAACCCATCCTCCGGGGTATAGTTGACAACAGATATATCTATTGGAAGCACTGCCGCAGCAAAAACATTCATCTGTAATAAAGGCAAAAGCAGCAACTCGATTGCTATAAAAATTGAAAGGATTTTTCCGGATTTCTTCATGGGACAACCTCCAAAGGAAATCATTTATCATATTAATTTATCGGTAAAATAAAGCAGCAACTTTAGAACAAGCACAAGGGGAGCACAAGGGGACGGTTCTTCCGTGTCGTACGACACGGAAGAACCGTC
>JAAYTO010000187.1 GCA_012523755.1 Clostridium sp.
AAGCGGTAAATATTATAATTCAGATATCCCTGGCAATTGAGCATGCACATAAAAATCATATTGTTCACAGGGATATTAAGCCCCATAATATTCTTTTTACCCAAGATGGAATTGTGAAGGTGACGGATTTTGGAATAGCAAGGGCTGTCAGTTCATCGACCATAACCATGGCCGGAACTACCATAGGTTCAGTGCATTATTTTTCACCGGAACAGGCAAGGGGTGGATTTACCGATGAAAAATCGGATCTGTATTCATTGGGAATAGTATTGTACGAGCTATTAACAGGACAGCTTCCTTTTGACGGAGAGTCTCCTGTTGCTGTTGCATTAAAACATATTCAGGATGAGCCCGCGGAACCCGTTAGTATTAATGCGGGGATACCAAAGGGTGTAAACAGTATTGTTATGCATGCCATTCAAAAGGATCAGAGCATGAGATACCAATCTGCTACTGAACTGTTGGATGATTTGAACAAGGTTTTAAAAGAACCGCATAATGGGTTTAATAAGACAGAGTCGGTCAAGGACAGTCCTACACTCAGAATGCCGTCGATTGGGAAGGAAAAGTTGGCTGTCCAGGAGGATATTTCTGAAAAAACGGGTGATAAGAGCGTGAGCAGGAAAAAAGAAAGAACTACAACAATTCTGGCGGTGGTTACATCAATAATTATTATTGGAATTATTGTCGCGTTTGCAGTAAAGGGTTTGGGTCCTATGGTTTACTCCTTGTTCGATAAGACTGAGGATTTTATTGTACAGGACTATACAAACCAGAATTTTTATGAGGTAAAGGGCAGACTTTCGGAATATGGAATTGAAGTTGTGGAAAACAGAAAGAATCATGATGAGATCCCCAAGGATATTATTATTGAGCAGGATAAAGCGGAGGGGGAAAGAATAAAACCCGGAGGTTATACTAAAATAGTATTTCAAGTTAGTGACGGGCCCTTGCTGTTAAAGATAAAGGATTACAGGAGAAGGGAATACAGGGAGGTTCAAACGGAATTAGAGCAGCTGGGGCTTGAAGTGGATTTAATTGATGAGTACAATGATGCTGTTATAAAGGGACTTGTAATAAAGACTGACCCCGATATTAATGAAGACGTAAAGCCCGGTAGTGTTATCAAGGTATATAGGAGCCTTGGGCCGGAAATAGTAACCAGCCTTGTTCCTAATTTGATTGGCCAAACTCAAAATGATGCACTGGATTTGTTGACTGGAGTTAATTTGACCTTGGGCGATATATACCCGGAAGACAAGACATACGCCATAGATAAAATAATAAAGCAGGAGCCGGTAGCCGGTGTTGAAGTTGAAGAGGGCACTCCTGTAAAAATATTTTTGGAGGATTATAATCCCGACCAGAAGCATGTTAATAGTGTTATAAATCTTGAGAATCCTGGTAATTACGGAGAAAAAATAAAGGTAATAGTAAATATTACAAGATCGGACACTAATAGGACGGAGACCATATACAGTGATACCAGAAAAAAGAGTGATTTTCCGATAACGGTTCCGATACCTGTTCCTAATGGAGGAAGCACTCTGGTACGTGTTTATCTGGATAGCAGTCTGTATAAGGAATTTACCGAGAATTTTTAAGGAGGTAGAAAGTTTGCCATCAGGTGTGATAATTAAAGGTATTGGGGGATTTTATTACGTTAAAGCGGCGGATGTAGTATACGAATGCAAGGCAAAAGGTACGTTTCGCAAAGACTCCAAAATTCCTTTACCTGGTGATAATGTTTCTATATCAGTTATTGATCAAGAAAAAAGGATTGGGTTTATTGAAGAAATTTATCCAAGAAAACTGCAGCTTATAAGACCGGCAGTAGCAAATATAAATCAGGTTGCCCTGGTTATTTCGGTTAGGTCACCTTTGCCGGACTATTATTTATTGGATAAATTATTAATCACTGTAATGCAAAAAAATGTTAGCGGAGTAATTTGTATAAACAAGATTGACCTTGATGAGGAAAACAAAAATAACATAGTTGAATACTATAAATGTACAGGTATAAAAACTATTTTTTTGAGTGCGGTATTGAATGTTGGCTTTAATGAGCTTGAAGAGGTTCTGACGGGTAAGACTACTGTGTTTGCAGGACAGTCGGGAGTTGGAAAGTCCACAATTCTAAACAGGGTTATGGATTCCTATGTTATGGAAACAGGCAATGTAAGCGATAAAATTGACAGGGGAAAGCATACTACGAGGCATGCAGAGTTGATAGAACTAAAGTCAGGCGGATTTGTGGTGGATACGCCGGGCTTTAGTTCTTTTGAGATAACAGATATAGAGCCCGGGGATTTGCAAAAGTATTATCCGGAATTCGGTGAGTATATTGGAAAATGTAGATTTGCCGGATGCAGTCATATAAGTGAACCGGGGTGCGAAGTCAAGTCTGCTCTTGAAAAAGGGTTAATATCTTCTGGAAGATATGAGCGGTATATTGAGTTTTATAACAGTTTAAAGGAAAAACAGCGTAAGAAGTATTCATAGCTATATGGTTTAAATAAATGAAGGTAAAGTGCTTTTTTAAGTTGTTAAATTTGTGATTCAACTGGAAGGGAAGTGTTTTGTATTGATTAAGATTGCTCCATCCATTCTCTCAGCCGACTTTTCAAAACTGGGTGAAGAAATTTTGCGAATCGAGAAAGCCGGGGCAGATTTGGTACATATTGATGTTATGGATGGACATTTTGTACCTAATATAACAATAGGTTCTCCGGTTGTAAAGTCTTTAAAAAAAGTTACAGGACTGATGTTTGATGTTCACCTTATGATTGAAAATCCTGATAGCTACATAGATGCTTTTGTTGATGCAGGTGCCGATATTATTTCGGTTCACGCAGAGGCATGCCGACACTTGCATCGTACCCTTCAAAGAATAAAGCAGCTTGGGAAAAAAGCTGCTGTGGCATTGAATCCTGCTACGCCCCTAAGTTCTATTGAGTGGGTGCTAGACGATGTGGATATGGTTTTAATCATGTCTGTAAATCCGGGTTTTGGGGGACAAAAGTATATAGAGGGTATTACCCGTAAAATTGAGTTACTTAAGAATTTAATAAAGACCCAAGGCCTTAATATTGATATAGAGGTAGATGGGGGAATAGATACCGGCAATATTTATAGTGTCACAAAAGCCGGGGCAAATGTTATTGTATCCGGATCTACAATATTTTCTGCAAAGGATACTGCAAAGATAATTAAGGAACTTAGAAAAAACGCTTACAGAGAATAGGAACGGTGAAAATTATGTATGCTGTTGTTGTTTCCAGTGGGAGTATTATTGATTATTCATACTACGATAAATTCTTTGATAAAGCAGGTTTTATTGTTTGTGCCGACGGAGGTGCCGCACATCTAAAAAAGATGGGATTTATACCGGATGTCCTTGTGGGTGATTTTGATTCTATCGATACCGAACATCTTCAATACTATCGCGAAAAAAAAGTAGAAATATTTAAATACCCAAAAGAAAAAAATATGACCGACACGGAGCTTGCAGTAGATGTAGCTATTGATAGAGGCTGCAGGGATATTGTTATTATTGGGGGGACGGGTACTAGACTGGATCACATGCTGTCTAACATTTTTCTCTTAAAGAAGATATTAGACCGTGGCGTCATTGGAAGAGTTGTGAATGAGCATAATGAGATTTTTCTTACAGCCGATAGCGTTGAAGTTGTGGCTCAAGAGGGGTACAGCTTAACCCTGCTGCCTCTTACCGAAAAGGTTGAGGGTATTACCACAAAAGCTTTATATTATCCCTTAAGGGGTGAAACCATTGAAATGGGATCGAGCAGGGGCGTGAGTAATAAGTTTGTTGCCGACAAAGCACAGATTTCTATAACTTCAGGGATATTGGCGGTTATAAAATCCAGAGACTAGCAGTGTGTTCACAAGCTGCCTATTCCCAGGATTTTCAGGATGCAATAATTAAGAGGTAAAGAAAAATATTAAGCACTAGGGAGAAATGCCCTAGTGCTTTTAAAAAGGAAAGAATGAAGTTAATTTTTTGTTGATTATAATTGTATCTTACGTAATATAATACGTTTTACAATTGTTATATCGGTGGAGTCTATTGATCCATCATTGTTTGCATCTGCGGCAATAAGACTTTTAGCTGGGTCATCACTTGGAAATGCTGATAGTTTCCTCAGAACATACCTCTTTAATAAAGTTAGGTCTGTTGAGTCTACCGCACCGTCTAAATTAATGTCTCCGCGTGTTACGTCCGGTGATGAACTGGTCGTCGGAGTAGGTGTTGGAGTATTTTTCTTAGTAGGAGTGGGTGTTGAAGTATGGGGAGGAGGCGTAACGGGAACACTACCGTCCGGTTCTTCTCCAAATATCAATACTCCGTTATCATATACGGGAATTTTAGGAACAATCTCACTGTCATCCATAATTCCCTGATATGAAAAGTCGTTGGCATTATCCCACGGTGCACCGCCAGGAGGCTGTATATTGAACTGAACTTCTTTTTGATGATCCATGTTGCTTCCAGGGTATATTTTTGTGCCAGTTAAATCTACTTCTATATAGTAGATATTTTTTGAAGCATCGTAAACTTGAGGTTTTGAAATTGTAGCTGTATCGGCAGCACTATAAACTATATTGGTGCTTATATCAGCAGGGTTATATCCTGCAGACACATATTCCGATAGATCCATATAGTATCTGAAGGAAAGCTTGTCGCACATCCTTGCCGGCCATCCCGATTTATTATAAATGAAGGATTTAATAGCCAAACTGCTTCCAAGGCTTGCTGTTGCTCCAACATAGATTTCTTCGTTTGTTATTTCTTCTATAGCCATGAAATTAGGTATGGGGTTACCTCCATAGAGGTCATACATCTTTGCGAGAACTCCGACAAAACCGGCGTTATAATCGCAGGCAACCTCATTGTTTACATAGTTTGCAACATCATCAGTATACCCATCACTGGAATCCGGTCCACCAACCAACGCACCATAAAGAATATGTCTATGTTCTGTAGGCTCCTCCATTGTGTCACACCATGAACTGTGAGCGGTTCTGTGATGAGGACTCTTTGGGGGATTAGTACCGAAGCCGCACACGTAGCTCCTGCCGGCACTTCCCAATGCGTAATCTGTCTGGCTTTTTGCAAAATCCATATAGATACTTGCTTTATCACTGGAACATCCTTCCCAATCGGAATATACACATGCTAAGAAGGCTGTAGTTGTAGCATGCCTTAACACACCCCAATCTGTCAGATGGGCTAAACCCTTGGGAGTGTATGGGATTCTATTGCCGTTAAAGCCAACTGTCCAATAATCAAAATGTCTTTCAATGGTTTCTTTATAAAAAGTATCATTTGTAATTTTTGCCAGCAAGAGGGTCGCACCATAATGGACATCATCCCAGCAGTGTCCCCATGAATAGGCAATGTAAGGTGAATGAGACTCAAGCTCCCATTCATTTACATACTGCTCGGCCTTGTCAAGATAAGTTTGGCCGCCGCCGGCAAGGTAAATCCAGACACCTGCCCAGGTGAGCTCATCATACCAACCGCTATGGGAAGTATAGAAGTTCTGTGCTGCAGTATATCCTTTGTCACTCATGGTTGCCTCGGCAAAATCGAAGAGGTCTTTTGCGTGCTGCAGGCATTCGGCGGCATAGGACGGGTTAGAATCCTTGAATACAACAGCTGTTGCTGCAAGTGCTGCAGCAGTACCGGCAACAACGGTAGAACCCGGGTTTGACATGTCTACCTTAAAAGCCGGCCTTGGGGCCTGAAGATCTATACATTCGGCAGGTACCCACCACCTATGGTCTCCGTCACCGTCTCCCACCTGGTAATAGTATACGTTTTTTTCCGGATGACATTTAATAAAGTAATCCGATGCCCATTTAATTTGATCCATCAAATAAGTAAGTTGCCCGCTTTTTACGAGAGCATCCTTGTACTCATAAACCGCCCATGCAAGCATGGAAGTCGTGTAAGCCATGGGAAGGTTGAATTTAACGTGGTCTCCGGCATCAAACCAACCTCCTGTAAGGTCAAGACCCACATCACTTCCATCGCCGAGACATGAGTCACCACGCCAGTTGTTGCGAATGTTATCGGGCAATTCACCGGACATTTGGAACTCATAGAACATAATTGCTTTCTGAAGTGCTTCTCCATAGTTATAGTTAGCCGCATAAACCGGTAGCTGCGGTGCTAAAAAAACAACAAAAATGATAGCACTTATGATAAAACTGGTAAGCTTTTTCATCAAACATCTTCCTTTCATAAAATTTATTTGTAGCCGAGCAACAGGTAATGTTTATCGGCTTTACATTCTGTTATAACGCCACGATTCAAAGAAAAATTTTCTTACCTTTTTTGAATATAATAGATGAATTATCGGATAGTTAAACGGGGATATTGCTTGACGAAATAGAATAATATTGCTGAAGAATAAGGAAAAATAAGCTGGTTCGATTTTATACACAGGGTAACTTTATTTTATATGGAAAATAATACTTTAATAAACCAACCTCCCATAACAGTACTTAAAAATTATTGGCATTAGACTTTTCGACAACATAATTATATCATAATTCAATCTAATTGAGTATACTTAGATAATTTCGTTTGTGTCAAGTAAAAGTTGGCAATGATCTCTTCATCCTGTTATTTTATTGGTTTACTTGCTTTGAAGGTCAATGTGAAATCCTCATACTTTTAATTTAGTGAACTTCTTTCTGGAAAGTTTGGCTGGTTATGCATTAA
>JAAYTO010000188.1 GCA_012523755.1 Clostridium sp.
AGACAACAGAAAATAAGGATATACTATAACTGCATTGGTGCAATAGATATTCCTAATAAAGAAAGTAAAACGGCATAGCCGATATTGAAACCGACCATGCCAATTTTTTTAGAATTATAAATCCCTATGGTAAAGCACCATTAGTGGCCTTTTTAAATAATAATTATTCAACTACGGATATATGTATTTCAATTTGTTTATCATCTCCAAAACGCAGTGGAATACATATCGTCTTCATTTTTGTCGGCGATATCTGCATATTGTCACCCATGAGAAAGGAGGGCGGTGTTATTTCAACACCTATTCCTCTATTGTAAAGAATAGTGGCAGTATTTCCAAGTATCATATTTGTGAGCTCCGAAAGAGCACTTTTAGATATTTCGTCCAGCTCTATAAGTTCCGCTCCACCCATCATATTAGAAGCTATTATCAAAGCAACTTTCTTGCTCATTGCAAAAATTGCCTGTCCTCTTATTTTTCCGGTTAATCCAACAAATATAAGAATATTATCCCCTGTATACGGAGACTTTTTAATATACACATTTCCCAATTGGGCATCGATTCCTGCAATCTGCTTTAGTACTAACTGACTTGCTTCTATGAACGGGTTTATGTATTCGACATTCATAAATCAATACCACCTTTTTTATATGTGCTGCTGAAAATCTAAGATATATTAACAATGCTTGATACAATGGTAGGTACATTATAATCTAATAAAATTTTCACATAGATTGCCAATGGTAAATGAAATTCCGTTCAGGTGAATACAAATGATAAAGAACCAATAGAATGCTATTCATCGTATTATGTATTATTCTATAAACCTGCTACAAATTCCTTCTTTTTTGTTGCACTTTTCGCAAGCATTTTTAAGTTGCATGCCTTTGTATTTTGTTTCTCCATATTATTGCATGTACTGCAAGACATTAATGCCTTGCAGTACTTCTTTTCAAAACTTCTTTCAAAGCTTTTGTAGTAATTGGAGCACCTTTTTCTATTTCATCATTAAAATCCATTTTCCCCGGATCTCCTATTCCAACGATTACCATGTCATTGTACTCCCTCAATATACTCAAGGTATCACCGCAAACTATTTTAGTGTGAGTTTCCTTTCCATCTTTATCCACGGTACCATCTATTATTTCGCCTTCTTTGGTTATCGAACATGACACCTTAAACCTGCCGCAATCCTTTCCTTTCGAAGATACAGCTAAAACGCCAAGGGTTTCAATATAATCATTGTTCATAACTGCTTCCATCACCATCTCGCCTATACCCTTTCCTTTATATCCTCTGTCATCTACCATCACTACTACAGGATCATGTTCGACATTTTTTATCAGTTCTACAATTTCTTCACCAGTCAGTATAGTTGGATTGCCCGCAGAAGCTGAAATACATCTGCCGCCGATATTTGCCGCAGCAATTTCCACTGCTCTCATTGCTACCATGTCACCATCGGTAACAAAAATCACTCTTTTTTTATCCATTTAATCACACCTATATTTTAAATTTTTTAGAGCTATATGCTTTACAAAAAAGATTTTAATCTACCTCTTTGCTTTCGGTGTAAATGCAACGGACATAAAATATCCAAAAAATACAGCTGCGGCAATTCCTGCTGCAGTAGCCTTTATTCCACCGGTAAACACCCCGAGAATACCCATTTTATCTACATCACTAAAGGTTCCCTTTACAAGGCTATAGCCAAAACCTGTAAGCGGTATGGTCGCACCAGCACCTCCAATATCCACAATCTTCTGGTAAATCCCCATAGCCGTCAATATTGCACCTGCGGATACAAACAATACAAGTATTCTCGCAGATGTAAGCTTCGTTTTGTCAATAAGTATCTGTCCCGCCGCACAGATTACTCCTCCAACAATAAAAGCATTAACATAGGTCATTAAAACATTATCCATATAAATCACCTCAAAAATGAGTTATAGCATTTTGTTGTTATAAAACTGTTGAAATACTTACTGCATGTGCTATGGATGGTATTGATTCTCCCTGTTGAGTGCTTGTGGGGCTTAAAAGGGCTCCAGTTGCAACAAACAACACATTCTTCAGGCTTCCCTCCATCAATTTCTGATAAATAAATCCTGCAAATACTGTTGCACAGCAGCCGCATCCACTACCTCCAGCATGTGTATCCTGTCTTTCCCGATCGTATATCATTAAACCGCAATCATTATATATGTCACTTATGTTATAGCCCTGCTCCTGCACAAGTTCGCCACATATATCTTTTCCTATCTCACCAAGGTCTCCTGTCACTATCAGGTCATAGTTATCGGGAGAAAAACCTGTATCCCTAAAATGTGTAACAATGGTGTCAACTGCAGCTGGTGCCATGGCAGCTCCCATATTATTGGCATCCTTGATACCTTTATCTACAATTTTGCCAGTAGTGATATGGGTTATATAGGGACCATCACCATTAGTCGAAAGCAAAACTCCCCCCGAACCTGTTACGGTCCATTGTGCAGTGGGAGCTCGCTGTGTTCCAAGTTCCAGAGGAAACCTGAACTGTTTTTCGGCAGAACAAAAATGACTTGATGTAAGACATACAACATCCTCCGCAAACCCACCATCTATCAGCATTGAACCTAAACTCATGGACTCAGCCATAGTGGAACAAGCACCATAAACCCCAAAGAAAGGAACTTCTGACTGCCTGAGTCCAAAATTTGCTGCTATACATTGATTTAAAAGATCTCCTGAAACAACGTAATTTATTTGCTCAGCAGATTTATTTGCTTTCTTTAAAATCAATGCAAAAGTTTCTCTAATCAACTTGCTTTCAGCTTTTTCCCAGCTTTTTTCGCCCCACATCTCATCTTCCAAGATATTGTCAAAAAACAGCCTCAAAGGTCCTTTTCCTTCTTTTGGACCCACAATTGAAGCAGTCGAAACGATACTTGGAGGATTCTGAAGCTTTACTGTTTGGTTTCCTAATCTTTTCGTACTCATATTCCACTCCTTGCACTACCTTAATAGATAATAAACAATTCCTGCAATAATAGATGCTGAAATCCCATATACAAGGACGGGACCGGCAATAACAAACATTCTTCCACCCACGCCCATCACATACCCTTCACTTTTAAATTCCATTGCAGGAGAAACAATAGAGTTTGCAAATCCTGTTATAGGAACTATAGAACCTGCTCCGGCAAATCTTCCCAAATCGTCGTACAGATTAAGACCTGTAAACAATGCACCCAAAAATATCATCAACAGCGAGGTAATTCCTGATACTTCCTCCTGTCCATACCCCCTCATTCTTAGTGCATTGGTTATAAACTGACCTATTATACAAATAAGTCCTCCAACTATGAAAGCCCTTATTATATTTTTAACAATATTGGAATTAGGAGATTTTTTCTCTACATAGTTCTGATATTCTTTATTGGTCATAGTTTTTTTCATAATAAACCTCCTGGCTTTTTAAGTATAAAATATATTACATTTTCTTTAAATCGCTGAATAATCTCTATTTTATCAAGCCTGCCTTATAGCTAGTATAGTGTTTCTCAAGTTTCCATTCAAATAAAAATCCTCCAAATCCGTTAAACCATCGGGATTCTCGCATTTTATTATGCGTAAGTAATTTGAGAATACACTACTAATAGTACATTAGAAATACTCTTTGTTTTAAGCCCGAATGCCCTGTAATTGATTTTTATTTCGGGACACTAAATTTCCCTTCACAATTTTCTTCATATGCCTCCAAAACGAAAATTCCTTTAGACGGAATTTTTTCCGGTTTTCGCAATAATAATGTAAGTACTAAAAAAGTAATAAATATTATCAGGCTTAAAATTATTAACACGAATTTATTTCTTCTCAGTGCTTCTGTCATATTGAATCAATCCTTTATACTTATAATTTCTATATAGTTTAGTATTGTAAAAAATAAAAACAATATGCAGGAACATATTGTTTTTATTATAAACTGCGATTTAGCAGCAACAAATCTTTTGTTGCAATATGTTAATATCTGGATACATATTATGCACCCTATATATACTTAATTTTTTTTCGTATATCCTCCAATATTTTCTTTTCAATCCTCGAAACCTGAACCTGTGAAATTCCTAGCATTTTTGCTATCTGAACCTGAGTTTTTTCCTTAAAATATCTCAAAATAATAATTTGCTTTTCCCTTGGTTTAAGGGTATCGAGTACCTTTCTTAAGTCAATCCTATCCACTAGGTCTATCTCATTATCATTGCTTTCATTATTAATCCTGTCTATCAATAGTGCTGAAGAACTGTCCCCTTCTCCGATAGTGCTATATAATGATTCTGGTGTACAGCTTGCTTCCATTGCCATAACCAACTCTTCAACAGGAATTCCAAGGCGAGATGAAATCTCACTTACCGATGGCTCCCGTCCCAATTCCTTTGTCATTATTTCTTTAGTAACTCTGGCTTTATTGGATAATTCCTTTAGAGAACGGCTAACCTTTATAATACCGTCATCCCTTATAAATCTCTTTATTTCTCCAATAATCATCGGAACCGCATATGTAGAAAATTTGACGTCAAAGGAACAATCAAACTTGTTTATGGCCTTTATAAGCCCTATGCAACCTATCTGGAAAATATCCTCCGTTTCGTATCCCCTATTCTGAAATCTTCTCACAATACTCCAAACAAGGCCTATATTTTTCTCTACCAACACAGACTGGGCATTCTTATTCCCCTTTTTAGCCTCTTGAATTAATTCCAGAGTCTCTTTTTCAAACATTTCATTCATATTTATATACATTCCTTTCGCAAGCTCAAGGCATAAAACATCATAAAGTATCTTACAAACCTTACTCTCACATTCTCTAAAGCCGTATAAACAGTTGATAATTGCTAAAATCTATTCTTCACATTCATCAAACTTTTTAGACATTACCCCAGTTGATTTTCAACAGACTTGAAAACCTTATACATTTTCACAGTAGTACCTTTTCCCACTTCAGAAATGACCTCAACCGTGTCCATAAAACTCTCCATGACAGTAAATCCCATGCCGGACCTTTCCATTTCCGGTCTGGAAGTATACATGGGCTGTCTTGCCTGTTCGATATCTTCTATTCCCTTGCCTCCATCGGTTACGGTTATTTCTACAGCATTGGCATATAGTTTACAGTCCATTTTTACAAAACCACTGCTGTTTTCATAACCATGAATTATAGCATTGGTTACAGCTTCGGAAACTGCAGTTTTTACATCTGCGAGTTCTTCTAGGTTCGGGTCTATTTGTGATACAAAAGCCGCAGCAACAACTCTTGCAAATGCTTCATTACATGACTTGCTGGCAAATTCCAGTTTTACTTCATTTATAGGATTCATTCTTTATTCCCCTTTACATTTTATTAATAGCATCATCTATGTTTTCATAAGCCGGCATCAATTTTAGAAGTCCGGATACATTAAAAATCCGACTGATTCTATCGTTAACACCGGTTATACATAATTTCCCGTTTAATCTCTGTATTTTTTTATATCTTCCAATAACAACTCCAATACCTGAACTATCCATAAAATTAACCTTTGAAAAGTCCATAATCAAATTCTTGGTAGCGGATTTCATCATTTCAGCATCCAGTTTTTGTATTATATGCTCGGAAGAATGATGATCCAGTTCTCCTATAATGGCAGCAATTAAAGTTGTGCCTCTGTTTGTTAATTTCAAATTCAAAATTATCCTCCTCCAACCTTTGTCATCCTAAACTTTATTCTTCATAGACTTTATTTCCCCTTCATAGAATAATGTAATGTTTTGTAATTTGGGCAAGAAAATATCGACAAATAACAACAAAAAAGATTTTAGCTGTTTTCTAATTTTACAATATAGAATGAAAATATTTTTTACAATGAAAATAGATTAGATAGGATTGAAAAATAATGCCTTTAATTAGCGTGTAAGGCATTTTAACACTCATAAGGTTATATGTGGAAACATTAGGGTGCACAAACTATAAAGTCCCTTACGTTAATCCTTAGAATTTCTTAGAAAAAATACACTTACCAAATTTTTTTATATCTTAATCAAGCTCTCCAAAGCTTGATGTTATTAGATCAATAAGCTCATTGATTGCTAATTTCTCATCTTCACCCTCTGCACCTATTTCTATCTCTTCTCCTCGGGCAACAGCTAAGGACATAAGACCCATTATGCTCTTTGCATCAACCCGTTTTTCACCCTTTTTAATCCAGATGTTAGACGTAAACTTTCCGGCTGTTTGAACGAACATGGCAGCCGGCCGTGCATGCAATCCTGATGGATTAGTTATTTTAATAGTCTGTTCAACCAATTTGATTATTCTCCTTTCATGCTTCTTATTCTCTCTGCAATAATGTCCAGTTTTCTCAATCTATGATTAACTCCTGACTTTCCAAGCGAAGGACTTAGCATTTCTCCAAGTTCCTTAAGGCTGGCATCACTATATTTAAGCCTTAGCTGTGCAATATCTCTTAAATTCTCAGGCAATTTTTCAAAACCAAGATTATCCTGAATATATCTGATGTTGTCCACCTGTCTTACCGAAGCATTCACTGTCTTTTGAAGATTTGCTGTCTCACAATTCACTATTCTGTTGACGTTATTGCGCATCTCCTTTAAAATTCTTATATTTTCAAGCTTTAAAAGTGCAGAATGTGCTCCGATTATATTTAAGAAATCAACTATATTTTCGCCCTCTTTAAGATATACCACATGGCTTCCTTTTCTCATAATCACTTTTGCATTTAAACTAAAGCTGTCCATTATTTCGTTCAATTCCTTTGCCAACGCCTGATTCTGACATATTATCTCAAGGTGATAAGTCTTTTCGGGATCACTCATCGAACCCGAAGCTAAAAAAGCTCCTCTTAAATACGCCTTTCTGCCGCTCTTCCTGTTGATCATTTTTGCATACGGCAAATATTCCACTGTGTCCGATGTTTTGATATTAACATCATTAAGTACTTTTCTCAACCCCTTTGAACAGGTTAGCACCAACATATATACAATATGTTTTTTCAGCTTCCGCCTTCTTCTTATGCTCATTTCCATATTTATCCCGTATAGTTCTTTAACAAGTGAAAAAATCCTCCGGGCAAAGGCAGCATTTTCAGTAATAATCCTCATGTTTATCTCGTCAGGGCTCACAACTCTTATTAGCCCACTTATTCTGATTGCTGCTGCAAGTTCACAAATAAAGCTGCTGCTGTCACCTATATTAATTCTACACAATTCATTCTTAACTGTAGATGAAAACGACAACTCATACACCCCATATAATAATTAATCTTTTGATTTATGATAACCTATCTAGCAGTTAATCCGTACACAAATTATACCCTAAATCTCAATAAATTGCTAGTACCCTAGTCACAGAAAAACAGAAACTAATCCTACTATAGTGTTTCTCAAATCTCCATTCAAATAAAAATCCTCCGAACCCGTTAAACCATCGGGATTCTCGGTTTTTATTATGCGTAAGTAATTCGAGAATACACTACTAGTGTATTCGGCTCGTCGCGTGAACTACCACCGCCTATAGAGGCAGATGGCTTCTTGGTCAATATCTCTATTGAGACAAGTTTACCCAAGCTCAAAAGAATGTTCCATCCTCGAATAATTACCAGCTATATAGCCAGCTTTAGTAGATTTTTACTTGCA
>JAAYTO010000189.1 GCA_012523755.1 Clostridium sp.
GAAAAGCAAGGGTATTTAAGTCTTCTTAAATATTACCTTGAAGTTAGAGTGTAAACTATGAAACCGCCGTATACGTGAACCGTACGTACGGTGGTGTGGGAGGTCGGTAAATAAAATAATTATTTACCTCCTACCCGATCTCAATTTCATATTTTGTTATAATCATTAAAAATCTGTTTTGTTAAAAAGTACTGCTAATTGTTATTGGAGAATACTCAAAAGAACACCGGCTACAATCGCGGATCCGATAACTCCCGCCACATTCGGCCCCATAGCATGCATTAAAAGGAAGTTGGAAGGATTTGCATCCTGACCGACCTTTTGAGAAACCCTTGCGGCCATAGGAACCGCCGATACACCAGCTGATCCGATAAGGGGATTTACTTTTCCACCAGTCAGATAGTACATAAGTTTGCCAAAAAGCACGCCAAGTGCTGTGCCTAATGAGAAAGCAGCAAGACCAAGCCCAACAATACTTAAGGTTCTTATGTTTAGAAAGTTTTCAGCTGTGGCCGTAGCACCTACCGATACTCCCAAGAATATTGTTATTATGTTTATTAGTTCGTTTTGTGCGGTTTTGCTTATTCTGTCGACAACCCCGCTTTCTTTGAAGAGGTTTCCAAGCATCAGCATTCCAATAAGAGGTGCTGCAGAGGGTAAAAACAAGCAAACGATTATGGTAACAACTATTGGGAATAAGATTTTTTCGAGCTTTGATACTGGTCTTAATTGTTCCATGACCACCTCGCGTTCCTTTTTGGTTGTAAGTAATTTCATAATAGGAGGCTGGATTAATGGAACCAGAGCCATGTAGGAGTATGCGGCGATAGCAATCGGTCCAAGTAGATGAGAAGCCAGTCGGGTAGTTACGTATATTGCGGTGGGACCGTCGGCACCTCCGATTATTCCGATGGCGGCTGCTTCAGGAACTGTAAAGAAGCCTGTTAAAAGTGCACCTATAAGCGTAAGAAAAATACCGATTTGGGCGGCAGCACCTAAAAGTAGGCTTTTGGGATTTGCCAGAAGAGGTCCGAAGTCCGTCATAGCACCTATACCCAAAAAAATCAAAGGTGGAAAAATCCCCAGCTTTACGCCGAGATATAAATAGTCAAGTAATCCACCCGTATTCACTAGTTCTTGAAGGTTTACGTGACCGCTTTCGTTGATAAACAGTTCAGGATGATACAACTCTGCAAAAGGCAAGTTTGTAAGCAACATACCGAAGGCTATTGGCAACAAAAGAAGCGGTTCGTATTTTTTTGCGATTGCCAGATATATCAAAAAGCAGGCAATCAGAATCATCACATACTGCAAAGGATCACCCTTTGCAAATCCTGAGTCTGAAATAAGTTCTTTAATTGTGTTTGTAAAATCTGATAACATGAAACTAATCTTCCTTCTCTTTTAATTTTTTATTTTTAAATTTGTTATTGAAAGTATTTGGTGCATATCCAATATGCGTCTTATTTCTATGTCAAAAACAGATAAAAATGGATAAAGAATTATTTTACGAAAGCTTGTTGGAAATATATTCCTTTCTTCCGATGGCATTCCAGACCGGTGAAGTTTGTTGAATACGTTTAAATGAAGTTACTCTTATTTTGGTATCCGGTCTGCTTCCCATGCTTGCGAGTACCGCAGCCGTCAAAACAGCTACCAGAGAGTCGTCGGATAAATTGCTTTCCGGTTTTTCTGCTTCCGCATTATTATTGGAAGAAATATCGATCAGTCCTTCGTCAGATACCTTATTGGATGAATTTTTATTTTTGTTGGGAATAAGCATCGGAAACAGATAAATTAAAGCACAGAGTATTATCAATGAGGCAAAAACAACTGTTATCCCGACAAAGGTTATACTTAGCCCTTGCATTAGATCTGCACTCATGTAAACACCTCCCCCACAGTATTATTAAAAAATTATTCATCTTGTTAAAGTTATCACAATAGCATAAGTAAGTCAACAGATACAATACAAAAGTTTGTGTCAAGTAAAAGTTGGCAATGATCTCTTCATCCTGTTATTTTATTGGTTTACTTGCTTTGAAGGTCAATGTGAAATCCTCATACTTTTAATTTAGTGAACTTCTTTCTGGAAAGTTTGGCTGGTTATGC
>JAAYTO010000190.1 GCA_012523755.1 Clostridium sp.
ACCTCTATCTATTGCATGTTCATGCCCTTGCTAACCAGGCGGTCCTTCACAGGATATGCCCAGTAATTTTAGACGTAATTTTCTATAGCATTTTATCTAAAGTTTATATCAAATATATACTCAAGATAGTCCTTTTTTAATTCGATTAACTTTATTAATTCATTTAGTGTACTGCAGCCAATTTTAAATGGTTCAAAAGTATTATAATATTCAAGATTAAAAACTAACTTATCAGAAATAGAATCTATTATGTTTAAATATTCTGTTATATTCATAAAACTATCCCCCTATAATCCGAAATCTGTTTTATTAAACCATAAATTTGCTTATAAAATAGATTCAATACTACTTTAAAACGCAGGAATTCGATTATTTCACAGGGAATATCATACTTGATTTGTTATGGATAACACCTCGTAAATTAGAAACCTTTAGGATGTCGCCTCCAATAACAATTCGCACAATGTTTATTTAACTATATTTGATTCGATAAGTGTCCTAATGTCACAGTTAACGCATCTTAAACAGATCGAATAATACTTGGTTTTAACTCATCTTTAACTTTCATACCAAAACAGTGCGATTTATGCATTATCTTATGCAAATCTGTCTTTACTATGACAAATACTTTGCCTATGTAAAACATTACTTACATTAACGAAATAATTATATATAAAATTACCTACTATCCTCAATTATACCCACTAAATGAAAATGATGTTTTGAAAAGAA
This sequence comes from Clostridium sp., assembly GCA_012523755.1. GTDB lineage: Bacteria > Bacillota > Clostridia > Acetivibrionales > Acetivibrionaceae > Hungateiclostridium. The sequence continues at coordinate 733 of JAAYTO010000190.1, forward strand.
TAATTTATCTTTGCTAGACATTTTATCAAATTCGACAACTTTTGTCTACATAAATTTACAAAAAAATTGCGAGATTCCAATGAACCTCGCTTAGATATTTATAAATATAAGATTGATCCGGGTTGGTACATAAAAATACCAACCAGTCCAACATTATAATATTATATTACTTATTTAAAAACTTTTCAATTCTATTTAACCCTTCCGTGATATTCTCCATAGATGTTGCATAAGAAAGCCTTACGTGAATGTCTGTTCCAAAGCCTGAACCTGGAACTAATGCAACGTTTGCTTTTTCCAAAAGTACATCCGCGAAGCTGTCGGAACCCTTTATTACAACACCGCCCAGCTCTTTTCCTATAATCTTTGAAATGTTCATCATTACATAAAAGGCACCGTTGGGCTTTATGCAGGACAATCCTTCGATTGAGTTTATCCTGTCAACCATGTAATCTCTTCTCTTTACAAACTCTGCAGCCATTGTGTCTATTATCTCCTGTGGTCCTTCAAGGGCTGCAAGGGCTGCCTTCTGAGCTATAGAGTTCGGATTTGATGTAGCATGGCTCTGCATATTGCTCATAACTTTTGCAATTTGCTCGTTTGAAGCGGTGTAGCCGATTCTCCATCCGGTCATGGAATAAGACTTGGATACTCCGTTAACCACAATGGTGAGGTCCTTTATCTTATCGTTGAAGGATGCTATGCTGACATGCTTATATCCGTCATAAATCAGTTTTTCATAAATCTCATCGGAAATAACATAAATCCCCTTGCTTACAGCTAGGTCTGCTACCGCTTTCAGTTCCTCCTCGCTGTAAATCATACCTGTCGGGTTGCTGGGGCTGTTCATTATAATCGCCTTGGTTTTGTCTGTAATAGCCTTTTCCAGCTTATCTATTGTAAACTTGAAACCTTCCTCTTCCGTTGTATTGATGAACACCGGTACTGCATCGGCAAGCTTAACCATTTCCGGATAGCTAACCCATGCAGGAGTCGTAATTATAACTTCATCGCCGGGATTGCAAATTGCCTGAAACGCATTAACCAATGAGTGCTTTGCACCGTTGCTTACCACAATATTTGAAGGCTTGTAGTCAAGCCCGTTGTCCTTTTTAAATTTATTGCAGATTGCCTGCTTTAATTCCAAGGTACCGGAAGCAGGTGTATACTTTGTGAATCCTTCATCTATCGCTTTTTTTGCTGCTTCTTTTATGTGGGTAGGTGTATCAAAATCCGGCTCCCCTGCTCCAAATCCAATTATATCAATGCCTTCAGCTTTCATTTTTTTTGCTTTTGCATCTATAGCTAATGTTGATGATGGACTTATTGAAAGAGCCTTAATCGAAAGTTCCATTTTTAAACCCTCCAAATTCTCAATTATTATGTTATCCATTTTAATATATAATATTCTATTATGCAAGTTAATGATATAAAAAGTGCAAATTTTTTTTAAAATTTCAGATTTCTTTAGCTATAAACAATAATAAAAAAGAAAATGCAAGTTTGTAATTTGATTGCTTCAATAAAAAAGAAATAATTTACAATCTAAAAAAATAGGCCGAAGTAAAAAATACTCCGGCAATTTTTAGGAAGGTCAAAAATATAAAATACCCAAGATTTTTGTCATAAAACTTCTTTAATAACTCTCAGAAAATTTCCTCCTGCAAACTTTTCTATGTCCTGCGAAGAATAATTTAATTTTGAAAGTTCATTAATTATCTTTCCCAAATCCTGCACTCCAACAATTCCTTCCGGTAAGCTTTCAACACCGTCAAAATCAGCCCCAAGACCAATGTGATCCGGTCCTACAAGACCCGAAATATACTCAATATGTCTTATTATATCAACTATGGATGCATCCTTCGAATCCTTTAAAAAATCGGGATACAAGTTTATTCCGATTACCCCTCCGTTGTTTTTTACCGCCTCAATCTGCTCGTCGGTAAGGTTTCTTTGATGGGAACACAGTTTTTTTGCATTTGAATGGGACACAATTACTGGTGCACCAGTACACTCCATCACATCCCAGAATCCTTTTTCCGAAAGGTGGGACAGATCCACGAGCATTCCCAATTCATTCATCTCTTTAATGACCTTTTTCCCAAAGGGAGTCAGTCCGCCGCCGGATTCTCCGTCCTTTACACCGTCAGCGATCTCATTTCTGTAGTTCCATGTTAGGCATATGCTTCTAACCCCAAGCCTGTAAAGCATCCTCAAAACCCCCAGATCTCCCTGAAGGGCTTCTCCTCCTTCAATTGAAAGCATCGCAGCAATTTTATTGTCATCCACAGCCTTCATTATATCATTGTAATTACAACATAACAATATGTCATCCTTATTAATTTTCACCTGCCTGTAAAATTCATCTATAATCTGCAATGCCCTTTTTAAAGCATAAGCCGGGCAATAGGCCGGGTCAATAAAGGCTGCAAAAAACTGAACACACTTTCCTAAAGTTTTTTGTCTTTGTATATCAATATGACAGCTATTTTTATTAAGGTTTTCGCCATTTTCCATTATTTGGGTAATGGTATCGCAGTGAGCATCAACAATAATCATACTACACCTTCCATAAACATAGATTCTAAAAAACGCATCAAATAAAAATCCGTATCAAAGCCCCATTTAGATTTTCTAAACACTATAAATACCAACAAAACTTCATAGGGTTTATACACAGCTTTTATTTTATCAAAAATTTCATTAATAATCTATGCATTCTATTTATATTATATGTTATAATTGGTTTTGAAACTGCCGGGTCAAATCCTGGTACCTTGTTAGTGGGATTTCACGAAGTGAAATGACCAAAAAGAGAAAGGGCTCGATGCCCTTGAGCTTTTGTTTTTCAGCAAATTAAGAGTTTTAAGGAGCGATAACCCCTATGTTCAATAAAAACAGAAAAATCCCTTATATTAAGTTTTTACCGATAATCGCCATTTCTTTGATTCTCTTTAAGGTAATTAACAATACCGGTGCACTTTTAGACGGAATAAAGTACGTATTTTCTTTATTGAGTTATCTGATATGGGGATTTGCTATTGCCTATTTTTTAAACCCGGTTATGGTGTTTATTGAAAAGAAACTCAAGGTGCGAAGATTAATCAGCATCTGTATTATTTATTTTCTGATTGCGGTTATACTTTTTGTTTCCGTTATTTTTATCACCCCAAGACTTGTGGAGAACGTAAAACAGTTGGTGGACAATATGCCTGTTTACATAGAGAATACTGAAGTTTGGGTGGATAAAGCAGTTAATGAATTAAAACGCTTTGATAAGTATAATATGGAAGAATTTATTGAGCAAAAAGCCAACAAATTACTGGATAAAACCGGCGAATTTTTTGACAGTTCAATAAACTTTTTATTTAAAAAGACTATGGATATAACTTCTACTTTATTTAAATTCTTTTTCGGCTTACTTATCGCTATATATTTCTTAAACGATAAAGAGAAGCTGCTAAGATACATAAAGAAGCTCGTTTACGCCATATTTGATAAAAAAGCGGCATATATGCTTATTTCCACAGGGAAAAAAGTTAATTTTGTTTTTTCTAAATTTATTCTGGGAAAAACCATAGACTCATTGATAATTGGCGGAATTTGCTTTTTATTCCTTACTATATTCCGGATGCCCTTTCCTTTACTAATCAGCCTCATTGTCGGAATAACCAATATGCTGCCCTATGTGGGACCCTTTATAGGAGCTATTCCATCAATTATTATCACTCTTTTTGTAAGCCCGATTAAAGCCGTTTGGATTGCTATTTTCATCTTGGTATTGCAACAATTTGATGGCTGGTATTTAGGACCGAAGATAATAGGGGATCAGGTGGGCATAAGTCCGCTTCTCATAATTACTGCAATTACTATAGGCGGAGGGCTTTATAGAATTGTCGGTATATTCATCGCAGTCCCGCTTTTTGCACTGGTAAAGATGTTTTTAGAGGAATACGTGGAAAAGCAGCTGCAAGAACGAAATATTGAAATTGACGAAATGAAATAATATTTGCCTATATAATTCACTTAAGTTACATACTTTAATTTAGGCATATGCAGGTTAATAAAGATATGGGATAAACTCAAGTTTCTTCTATATTTTTATTAACCGTATTCACAACAATCCCCGCTCTGCAAAACTCACGTATTTACCGCCGCATACGATAATATGATCCACCACTTTTATTGAAATGGCCTCAAGGGCTGCCGCAATCCTTCTGGTGGCATCAACATCTGCCTTTGAAGGATTCAAGCTGCCTCCAGGATGGTTGTGAGCCAAAATAACGCTGTTGGCCTTATGCCTAAGTGCAGTCTCCACTATAAGCCTTGGATAAACCGGGGATTCATTTATTGTTCCCTCATGCACCATTTCGGCATAATTCACCCGGTTCTGTGAATCCAGACAAATAACATAAAACACTTCATATACTCTTCCCGTAAATAAGGTAATAGCATATTGGCCTGCTTTTGAAGAGCTGTTCAGTTCCGGCTTGTCCCTCCATTTATCATTGAAATACCGCCTTGACAAATCGGGTATGAGGGACAGGAGCAGTGCAGAGTTTTCCCCTATTCCTGCTACTTTCGTAAGATCCTTAGGGTCTGCCTCAAACACCCCGGCCAAGGAGCCGTATTTATCCAGCAGTGCATGGGCTATCTCGTTGGTATCCCTCCTTGGGATGGAAAAGAACAGTAAAAGCTCCAACACTTGGTGTTGCTCAAAGCTGTCAAGACCCTCTTTTACAAATCTTGCCTTAAGCCTTTTCCTGTGTCCTTCATGCACGATTTATTCCTCCTAACCCCAGGGATTTTTAAAAAAATCAGACAACCCAACATATTTTTTATCGGGTCTTTATAGGGTGCATATTAAGAAAAATGCACAAGAAACATCAAAAAGCGTTTTTTATCAAGGAAACCTTTTTTGCCTGTATATTATTGCCCTCTTTTTCTATGTAAACCTCCACCACATCAAACCTGATGTCTGCATTGTATATGTTCCTTTGGGCAAGATATATTTGTGCCAGCTTCCTTATGTTATCCTGTTTTTTTCTGTTAACCGCCTCTCTGGGATAACCATACTCTATAGAGCTTCGGCTCTTGACCTCAACAAAACAAATTACATTGTTTTCCCGGGAAATTATGTCGATTTCGCCCAATCTTCTGTACCTGAAGTTCTTTTCCAGTATCTCGTAGTTGTTCTTTTTCAGGTATTCCTCTGCTATTTCTTCACCGATTGCTCCAACGGCTCGTTTATTAGTATCTTTTCTGCCCATTTTTATCTCCATATCTCTTATCAATATTCCCAACAAAAACAAGTATCTGAGCCACAACCTCATAAAGCTCCGGAGGAATTTCATCGCCTATATTAAATGAATTTAATGTATTTGCAAGCTCCTCATCTTCATAAATGGGTATGTTGTGCTCCCGGGCTTTTTCCAATATTTTTTCAGCATTTTCACCCTTGCCCAGACCTATGATCTGGGGTGCGTTATTCTCCTGTGGCGAATACTTTAGTGCCGCCACCTTTTTTATCTTCTTTTTCTGAAGCATTCAGTTCACCCCGGTTCTATATTCTAAAGTCAATGGCCTTTTTAAACCTGTTAAGTTCACTATCCAAAGCCTTATTTGCGTTTATAAGGTTCACCTTCTCCTCAATAACCCTGTATTTAATGTCCACCAGCTTGTAGCCCATTTCCTGCAAACTGTTATAAAGCTCCTGAAAGCTTTCTTTAAATAGGTCAATAACCTCCCGGTTCTCGAATCTCATATTAAGGCTGATGTTTTTCTTGTTGATGCTTATTAAAGATTCCACCAGCCCCAGACTTTTTGTATCCAAGGACAGAAAAACAGTGACATTTGCCGGATCGATTCTTTTTCTTTTGGAATCCCGTTTTAAGATATAAAGCTCTCCTGTTGTGTTGCTGTCCATAATATTGAGGGGAATCTGCATATAAACACTGTGCCGGTTTATATCATTTACAAACTCTATATTATCCTTAAGGCTTAAAACTCTCATGAGCATATCTTCTTTCCCCAAAACTTTCGATGTTTCCAAGGCTTTTGCAAGGGTGTCCAGCTTTTCATACATGCTTTTATAGACCTTTTTTACATCCATATCCTTTGAATCTTCACTAACCCGTACAAACATTTTTTCAAAAGACCTGCGTATCCTATCCGTATCCGAGTCGTCCTTTACGGCAGATTTATTTTCAACAAAAGCCTTCTCGACGCTTTCTTCCTTTACAAATAATTTTTTTAATAAATTATTGAGGGCATTTTTTGCTTCTTTTTGATGGGAATTATAGAGGGCATCAAAGCCCGGTGCATTGGATTTTAAAAACTCAATAAGCCTGTCCGGCTCAATACTGTCTTTTTCGTTATTTGTTAAAAACTCGAAAATACTCTGTTTTATATGAAAAATCAATTCTTTATCAACGCCAAAGCTTTCCAATTCCTTTTCAAAGGCTTTTAGATGTGACGTTATTTGCTTTTGCAGCGATTGTTTTTCAAGATTTGCATCTAATGATTCACTCTTTAGAGCAATGGTTTCAGCTCCCACATCTATAGAATCGGGATTAATGGACTCATACTTCAAATCAACAGATTCAAGGCTTTGGGAAATGATGGAAAGTAACTTTTTATCATCAATTCCAATAATCTGATCCATAAGTTCGGTCAAACGGGCTTCTATCTTTGTGCCGAAAGCAAGCTGATTTAAACTTTGTATGGCTTTTTCCCCGGGACTGATTCCCTTCGACACCAAAAATGCCGCCTTATCAAAGGTTAAATCCTTAAACTTAACCACCGCATCTAAAACCTTCTTTATTGTCTCCCTGTCCAACTGGGTGTTATTGTTCTTAAGTTCTTTTGCTGCTTCAATATTTCTTTTGTCTGGCTTTAAACCAAGCCCCAACAACTCGCTTTTTATCTCATCCTCAAGACTCAGAATCTTTTGACCGTTATTTTTTAATGTCTCCAGAAATAAACGGCTTTCCGATTTGTTCTTAATAATGAATTCCACAATCTCTCCCTGCTTAATATTTACGGAGGACAGCATTGAAGCCTTCACCGTCGTACCGTCAAACAGCTTTAATAAAAGCTCATTCCCGGCTATATCCATTACCTTTGCCCTGACAGTATCTCCTATATCAAGCCGTGACATTATATCCGAAATATTTGTATTATTCATTAAGTCAAAAGACCCTTCAATCCTCAATTTTCATGCCCCCTGTACTCCCTTTTACTGAAAATTGATTCTAGCCAACGAATTTTTTTGTAAAGCTCATTCTATGTATCGGACAAAGTCCATATTTCTTTATAGCTTCTATATGCTCCTTCGTCCCGTATCCCTTGTGTTTTGCAAAGCCATACTCCGGATATACCGGATCCATTTTTTCTATAAAACGGTCCCTAGTTATCTTGGCAATAATTGATGCAGCGGCAATCGATACACTTTTTGCATCCCCTTTTGTTATTGAAACTTGAGGTGTTTCTACATCTTTAAGTTCTACCGAATCAATCAAAAGGATGTCCGGGGTTAAAATAAGTTCTTCTACCGCCTGCTTCATTGCTACTTTTGTAGCATTGAGGATGTTTATTTCATCGATTACCTTCTCATCCACAACTCCAACTCCAATGCCCAATGCGTTTTTCATGATGATGTCATAGAGTTTGTCTCTCTTTTGGGGAGTTAGCTTTTTAGAGTCATTGAGCCCTTCTATAAAAGTACCCCTTCTAAGGATAACCGCGGCCGCAACGACAGGACCTGCTAAGGGGCCTCTTCCTGCTTCGTCAATACCCGCGATTATTCCATAACCCTTTTGATATGCCTCATCCTCATAGCAACACATGGCACGGTAGCGGTTTAGCTGTTCTTCCTGCTTGAGCTTTTTTTTCTCGTACCTTTCAATAATTGAATTGACTTTATCACCATACTCCTCTTTATAACAATACAGTTTTTCTATTGCTTCATCAATGTCAAGCTCCTTAACCGATAACTCAATCTGTTTTAATGTCATTTTCTTTTCCATTTCTATAAATGTCCTCCTCCGGTTTCTCCAGTGTTATCCTGCCGATTTTGCCACCACGAAGCTCATCTAAAACAATGGAGGATATCCTAGTTAGATCAACTTCTCCTCCCGATACCAAACAGCCCCTCTTCCTTCCCGCTTCCTCTAAAAGCTCGTAGCCTTTTTTCCCTTCTAGTGTATCCAATTTGTATCTTTGTTTAATATATTGAGGATAATCCACACAAAGAATCTCTAAAAGGACTGACGCCAACTTTTGGGTATCTAAAATATCATCCTTTATTGCTCCTGTTATTGCAAGGTTTAACCCAACCCTCTTGTCTTCAAATTTGGGCCATAGAATTCCCGGAGTATCAAGAAGCTGTATCTCGTTATTTACATTTATCCATTGCTTGCCCCTGGTAACGCCCGGCCTGTCACCGGTGACGGCAATGCTCTTTCCGGCAAGCCTGTTTATAAGAGATGACTTGCCAACATTGGGAATGCCAACGATCATGGTTCTTATCGGCCTGAAAATCCTTCCCCTCTGCCGATCCCTTTCAATCCTATCCTTCATAATTTCCCGCATTTTTCTTTTGAGATCCCTTATTCCCGTTCCCTTTAAGGAGTCTATAAAAATATTGGCATAACCCTGTGAGTTATACCAACTACTCCACTGCTTTGAAACTTTCTCATCCGCCAAATCCGATTTGTTTAGGGCAACTACCCTGGGTTTGTTTTTTAAAATTCTGTCGATCTCTGGATTTTTACTACTCAGTGGGATTCTTGCATCTAAAAGTTCTATCACCACATCAACCAATTTAAGATTATCCGCTAAAATTCTCCTAGTCTTAGCCATATGACCTGGAAACCATTGTATATTCATTTTTTCCTCCAATCTAAATTTTTGTCCTAATCATAGATGCTTCCAAATCTGTTAAAGGGTTTGATTCTAAAGACAGCTTTACCCTTTATCTGACTTAATCTCACAAAGCCTATTTGCCTGCTGTCCTTGCTACATTCTCTGTTATCCCCCATAACAAAAACACAATCCTCGGGTACAACCCTTGGAAGCTCAAAGGATTGTTCATAGGTAATGCCTTTAATATATGGTTCATTTTGCTTTTCCCCATCTATATACAAGTATCCATCCTTTAGCTCAATTTTTTCACCCGGCAGCCCTATTACCCTCTTTATATAATTTACTTCGCCTTGACCTGGAAAAATAGAAGTCAGTGCACGGAAATTTTTTGCGAAATATAAATAATCCCAATTCCCTTCAGAAATCTGTATAATAATAATATCTCCTCTTTTGGGCTCGCCAAACCTATACTGCATTTTGCTTACAAACAAAACCTCTTCGTCTTCGAGGGTGTTCTCCATTGACTTCCCATCAACAACCACCCATTCAAAAACATAAGTTCTTAATATAAGAGCTACAAACATAGCCGCAATTATTAATGCCAACCATTTAAAAGCTTCTTTTAGATAATTGGGCTTTACAGCCTTCGTACTTTTATCAATAGTCTGCCCTAATTCTTTATGCCTGTCTCTCTCATTAAAAGACCCTTTTTTAAACTTCATACCCCTACAACCCTTAATTTTAATTCTTACTTCGCCTGCTACACCCCAGTTCAAAGAAAAATTTTTCGATTATAGAAAAATTTTCTTACCTTAGCGGTGTTTAAACGAGGCACAAGATATCCTCACCGCCTCGTTATAAATAATTCTCATTTATATAACTAATTATACCACTATTTTTCCATGAAGAAAAGAAATTAACGTTTTAGAATTCTTGAAAGGATAACTCAAAAAGGATTGGTGAAGGAAACATCAAAACTCCCTTTAATTAGTGGGATTTTACAAAGTGAAAAGAGCAAAAAACAAAGGGGCATGATGCCCCCTTCTGTTTTACAGTTTAGCTTCAACTCTTGCAGCTTTACCAACTCTGTCACGCAGATAATAAAGCTTTGCCCTTCTTATTTTACCTCTTCTTACGATTTCAATACGATTAATCTTTGGAGAATGAAGGGGAAGTACCCTCTCTACCCCGACACCATAAGAAATTCTTCTTACAGTAAATGTTTCCTTGATACCGGAGCCCTGCATACCGATTACGTCTCCTTCAAAAATCTGAATTCTTTCCCTGTTGCCCTCTTTTACTTTTAAATGTACCTTAACATGGTCTCCTACCTGTAAATTGGGCAAATCAGTTTTTAACTGTTCTTGCTCGATTGCTCTAATAATATCCATCTTTATCCTCCTATATCCTAGACGTTCTTGTATAATAACAGAGGACCGCCCGTATTCCACAAACAAGGATTATATCATAGACCGGCCTACTTGTAAATGCTTTTTTCCATTTTATTTTTCTTCATATATATTTAATTTGCCGGATACATTTTATTTAAATGGGAAAGAAACATTGTGAAGCAAGCTGTAGACACCTGTTTTCACTCGTCATTTTGTTCCAATGCTTCTTTTAGCAGCTCCCTGTCCTCTTTTTTGAGGTTTAGCTTTTCAAATAAATCCGGTCTTTTAAAATAGGTTCTCTTAAGGGATTGCTGCCTCCTCCACCGGGTTATGTTGGCATGATGTCCGGATATGAGCACATCGGGAACCTTCCTGCCTTTAAACTCATAGGGTCTTGTATATTGGGGATACTCCAGCACCCCATCATAGTGGGATTCCTGGGAATAGGATTCCTCACTGGACAAAACACCGGGAATAAGCCTGCTGACGGCATCAACAAGCACCATTGCCGGAAGCTCGCCTCCAGTAAGCACATAGTCCCCTATGGATATCTCCTCGTCCACTATTTCTTCAATTATCCTCTCATCAATTCCTTCATAGTGGCCGCAAAGCAAAACCAAGTGCTCTTCCTGTGCAAGTTCCTTTACCATCTGCTGGTTAAGCACCCTCCCCTGGGGACTCAAATAAATAAGCTTTGGTTTATACGTAAGATCCTTTACAATCGAATCAAAGGCATCACAAACCGGCTGTGCCATCATAACCATCCCACTGCCGCCTCCGTAGGGATAGTCGTCCACCTTTCTGTGCTTGTTATCCGAAAAATCCCGTATATTAATTGCATTTATCTGTATTATATTGTTCTCTCTTGCCCTGCCGATGATGCTTTCACTCAATACAGCATCAATAAGCTCGGGAAAAAGCGTCAAAATATCAAATCTCATCGTCAATCAATCCTTGAGGCAAATTAACCACCATTTTATTTTCTTCAAAACACACTTTTTTTACAACAGTCTTTAACGCAGGAATGAGAATATCCCCCAAACTATCACTTTTCACCACATACACATCATTGCTTCCGGTCTTCAGCACATCGGTCAAAACTCCAAGGCTTTTTCCTTCCTCATCATACACATTCATGCCAATCAAATCGCAGATGAAAAAGGTGTCCTTCGGAAGCTTTACGGCATCCTTTCTGTCAACAATCACAAAATGCTCCTTAAGTTTCTCTGCCGCATTTAAATCATCAATATCCTTAACCTTCATTATTACAAAATTTTTGTGATACCTTACACCCATCACATCGTATTTTTTCATTCCTTCGCCTATTTTAAGCGAAATATAGACGCTCTTTAGCTTATTATATCTTTTAGGATCATCGGTAAGGGGCATTATCTTAAGCTCTCCTGCTACCCCATGGGTGTTAACAATTTTTCCCACCTTAATGTATTGAATCATCTATAAGTCACACCACCATAAAATTTCTTTTAATACTATATATGTTTTATATAAAGTCATGCCCAAATTAATTGAGATATATCACGGGTTACCATAATTTTTCACTATCTTTCAATATACATATATAAGTCTATAGATGTCAAGAACTTTTTTAAAGGACGTATTGTTAAGGTTCAATGCTTGTTTTATTGAAATAATAATTATCGTATCATATAATGTTATATAGTGGATATTATGGCTAAGTTATTAACTTCTATATAAAACCATGCCTGCAATCAATAATAAATGAATGTTATGGGAGGATTTTTAAAATGAAAAGAATTTCTTTGATTATTGCCCTGGTTTGCACTTTTGTAACATTGTTTTCGATGGCCTCTTCGGCTATAGAATTACCCCTTCGTGTAGTGGTAAACGGATCAAAACTTGAATTTCCCGATGAACAGCCTTTTATAGATGAAAACGGGA
>JAAYTO010000191.1 GCA_012523755.1 Clostridium sp.
AAAAGCAAGGGTATTTAAGTCTTCTTAAATATTACCTTGAAGTTAGAGTGTAAACTATGAAACCGCCGTATACGTGAACCGTACGTACGGTGGTGTGGGAGGTCGGTAAATAAAATAATTATTTACCTCCTACCCGATTTCTAAGCTGCGGTTTAGTACAAAAAGAAGCAAATGCCGATGAAATGCGTCAGGGCACCGAGAAAAACAAATATATGCCATACCATATGGAAAAATTTAAATCCTTTACGGGCATAGATGACTGCTCCGAGGGAGTAAAATATACCTCCGCCAAGAATCAGCCAGAACAATAGAGGATTGGCTTTTTCCACAAAAAGCGGCATGAAAATCAGGAGGGTCCAGCCCATAATCAGGTATATCACAAGGGATACTTTTGGCATGGAACGTCGGGAGATGGATTTGTACAGTATGCCAAACAACACCATAACCCACTGTATTACAAGTATCAAGACAGCCTGCCAGCCCCCGATAACGGAAATCGCTATCGGTGTATATGTACCTGCGATAGCCACATATATAAATATGTGGTCGAGGATATGCAATACAGATTTATGGGGTGTTTCATGCTCCATTGCGTGGTAAAGGGTTGACATTAAAAACATTAAAAAAATTGAAACACAATAGATGGTGACACCTACAACATCAACGATTTTACCGTTGTTATACGCCGTAATACATGCAAAGGGAAAGGCAAAAAGCACTGCTAGCGAAGCAACTCCGTGGCTTACAGAGTTTGCAACCTCTTCTCCGAATGTCAGTTTAACCGGTAGTCTTGCCAAATATATTACCTCCTTCAAAGCCAAAGCAACTATATAGTTTAGGTTTTTATCAATATAATTATATTATTATTGCAATTATTGCATTATATCAAGTTTCCCCCCAAATGGGTACATTAAATAAGTTTGAAGGAAAATATGCATCTCCCCCAAATGGCTGTAACAATCCGTGATTAACCACAGTTTGTTTTTTTATGGTTAAATAGGCTCACTTGCTATTATACCACCAAAACATAAATGCATAGTAAATTATTTTTTTATTTATTACATGATAAAGAAACGATCGGATAAAAGAAAAAATGTTAATAAAATCAATTTCTAATTATATGTTCAAGATAATTGTTTTAGTGTATAATGAAATAAATTTATATAATTTATAAAAAAGGGGAGGCCAAAATGGATAGATTAAGGAAAATCAGTATAATAGCAATTATTTTTGTATTGATAGTATCTTTATTGTCAGCATGTCAAGATGTAGATAAGGAGCAAAACGCGACGATAACCCCAACGATTACAGAAATAAAGGACAAATATAATGATCCGAGCCTTTCTGTGGATGAAAAAGTGAGTTATTTGATAGAGATAATGACGCTAGAGGAAAAGATTGGGCAGATGGTTCAGCCTGATAGAAGTACTGCTACACCCAATGATGTAAAAAAATATTATATTGGATCGGTGTTTAGTGGCGGTGGCAATGCTCCAAGTCCAAACATACAGGAAAGCTGGCTGAAGATGTGTGAGAACTATCAGGAAACGGCAATGTCTACTCGTCTTGGGATTCCGATTATTTATGGAGTGGATGCTGTACACGGTCATAATACTTTGCCTGATGCCGTTATATTTCCGCATAATATTGGACTAGGTGCTGCGGCAAATCCCGAACTGATGGCTGAGATAGGAAGGGTTACTGCTTCGGAAATGATTGCAACAGGGGTAAATTGGAATTTTGCTCCCTGTGTGGCTGTTGTACGGGATCAAAGATGGGGAAGGACTTATGAAAGTTTCGGTGAGAATCCTGAGTTGGTAAATATGCTTTCGATTCCATATATAAAGGCAATGCAAGACGAATACAAGGTTGCAGCCACTACCAAGCACTACGTGGCTGATGGTGCTGCAAAATGGGGAACCGGAGAAGGTGACCGTTTAATTGACCAGGGAGATGCACAGATATCGGAGGAGGAACTTAGAAAGATACATCTTCCGGTGTATGAGGAAGCTGTTAAGGCTGGGGTGAAAACTGTTATGGCTTCCTTCAGCAGCTGGAACGGAGTGAAAATGCATGAAAACCAATACCTTATTCAGGATATCTTAAAAGGCGAACTAGGCTTTGAGGGCTTTGTGATATCGGATTATGAAGCGGTGCACCAGCTTAGCGGCAAAAATCTATACAGCCAATTGGTGGCTTCTGTGAATGCCGGAGTGGATATGTTTATGGAGCCTATGCACTGGAGGGAATGTATTACGAATATTAAGAAGGCTGTAGAAAAGGGAGATATAACGGAAGAAAGAATAAATGACGCGGTAAGCAGAATATTGAAGGTTAAGTTCGAGATGGATTTGTTTAACAATCCGGTGGGAAGCCGGCAATTGGCGGCGGATACTCTTGGAAATAAGGAAAACCGTGAGATTGCAAGAAAGGCTGTAAGAGAATCGCTGGTGCTTCTCAAGAACGAAAGAAGTGTACTACCCTTAAGAAAGAATGCAAAAATATTCGTATCGGGACCTGCGGCAGACAATGTGGGTATACAGTGCGGAGGCTGGACCAAAACATGGCAGGGCGGACGAGATAACTCAAGCAAATGGGTAAAGGGTTCTACCATTCTTGACGGTTTTAAAAAAATTGCCGAGGAGAACGGCGGGACAATTTACACCGACCCGGATGACATTTACAAGGCAGATGTTGCAGTAGTTGTTATAGGTGAGAAACCTTATGCAGAATTTGAAGGAGACGAGGAAAAGCTTGATTTGTATTCGAGCATGGCTCTAGAGGGCAATAAGGAAGCATTGGAGCATGTCAAAAAAGTCCGTATTCCTGTGGTGGTAATACTGGTTTCGGGAAGAGCCAGAATAGTTACCGAGGAGATTGATGGTTGGAATGCTTTCGTTGCTGCATGGCTGCCGGGAAGTGAAGGCGATGCGGTTGCCGAAGTATTATATGGTGACTACGAATTTAAAGGCAAGTTGCCCATTACATGGCCATCGGATGAAGAGAACCTCAAACCCGGAGATAGAAGCTGTTTATTCCCCTATGGATTTGGCTTTAAGATGACTGAGTAATCCAATAAATTACCAAAAACTCAAGGGCTCGAAGCCCTTGAGTTTTTGATAATCAAAACATAGATGACAGAGTAGGGAAGGTTGTTAATTCGAGGGAGGAGGAACGAATTTGGATACGCTTGGTCAAATAGAGAAGGAATGCGGCTATCCCCGATATAAGGCTCAGATTGAGAAAATTCAAAGCCAATATCTTGCCCCCTTTGCAACAAAGGTTCCGAGGGAAGGGAGCAGAAGGTTTGAGGAGCCGGTCTATAATTATGAAACAAGGAGTGAGTTTCAGAGGGATCGGGATAGGATTATTCATTCAAAGGCATTCAGGAGACTTTTATATAAAACTCAGGTATTTGTTAACCATGAGGGGGATCATTATAGGACTAGAATGACCCACAGCTTAGAGGTGGCTCAAATCGCCCGGGGTATTGCCCGATCCCTTGGAGTTAATGAAGACTTGGTGGAAGCGATTGCCCTAGGGCATGACTTGGGGCACACACCTTTTGGACATGCTGTTGAGAGCTTGCTTTCCGATCTTCTGAAGGAGGAGCAAGGCTTTTATCACAATGAGCAAAGTGTCAGGATAGTTGACTGTATTGAAACAAAAAAAGGTTTGAATCCCAGACTTGGTCTCAATCTTACTTGGGAGGTAAGAGAAGGAATCTTAAAACATAATGACGATAGAACTTCTGGAATATATGAGTCTTTAGAGCCGGACAAACCATCGGGGATGGAGGGACAAATAGTGACACTGGTTGATACAGTGGCCTATTTGTGCCATGATCTGGAGGATGGGCTTGAAGCAGGATTGTTTGATGATGCGGTTCGATGCGGATTATTGAATAAACAAGATATTGAAAGGCTCTGGGACATGTTTGATGCAGGGGTTGAAAACGGGGTCAGCAGTATTATAAACAGATTGGTAAAGGATATCGTTGATTCTACATGGAATGTTTTGCGGGATAATAATATAGATTCGGTTCAAAAGGTAAGGGAATTTAGGGATGAAGGATCAAACAACAGAATAGTCAGGCTGGGAAAATACAAAAACAGTTTTAAAGAACTTAAGAGCTTTGTAGGCAGGTATGTTTACGGAAATACAATGACTGCCATTATGGATACCAAAGCAAAAAAATTTATTGGGGAGATATATGAGTCATACTATAAAAATCCCGAACAGCTGCCGGGTGATGTATACAAGAGCTTTATTGATGCTTCGAAGGCTTGTGATGCTGTAGGCGGGAACACAGGAACAAGGGATGATTTAAACGACGGATACAGGGTTACACCGGCCCGGGTGCTTTGTGATTATATAGCATCCATGACAGACAGGTATGCCCTTGAAACGTATGATAGATTGTTTGATCCCCATATTAAAATATAGGCAATTGCTCTACCTGATAGGTTAGATGGAGAGAGAACCAATGGACTAAGATGGTTAATGGGAAGCGGCCTTCATATTGTCAAGCTGGAGATATCAGCGTCTTCTGAAGGCTTTGATAGAATCGGATATGGGAGGATTCCTTAATGAATAAGCTAATGGGTTTTTTTGAGTTGAAGGATTCGGACCTTCCTGCTGTTCCGTGGAAAGAGTTCAACGAAAAGGTTTGCTTTGATGAAAAACTTTTATGGACGGTCAGGACTGCTGTGGAAAAAGGTGAAGACTTGAATTTGCCAAGGGTTGTAGGAGTTGAGGCAAAAGAAGCCTATGAAAGTGCCATGAGGCTCTATAACAAATATAAGGATATCGGTATGATTGTTTATTATCCTTATTTTATCGCACAAAAAAGCGGTACCCTCTACGTAGATAATTCCAAAACAGTGATAGAGGCAGTGGGAGAGGATTTGTGGAACTATGTTACCTACAATAAAAAAGAGGTAACAGTTATTATCGGTTCGGATAACAGTGTTTGTGTTGAGGGTAACTGCGAATTTCTCAATGAAAAGGAAATTCAAGAACTTTGTTTATATGCCTCAAAGGTAAAGGGCTTGTTTCGGGAGAGTATAGTTAAAGGCGAAGGAGTGCTTTTAGAGTGGAGTTATGCCTATAATTCAGATTTGAACAAACAGCCTGTAGGAGACAGATATCTGGTTTTTTACGAAATAAGAACAGTGTGAAAGGGTTTAATAGAGGCTGCATATTTATCTTCACATTTATTTCATGCACCCATGTAGAACACGGTGAAATCATGAAGGAAGATTAAGCCATGGCATAAATTACAGATAAACTTTATTGAGCCTTTGTAGTAAGATGTTACCCATAGATAATGAAAAGTGGGGTTATACTAAATGGGTAAGAAATTATACAAAGGG
>JAAYTO010000192.1 GCA_012523755.1 Clostridium sp.
AAAAGCAAGGGTATTTAAGTCTTCTTAAATATTACCTTGAAGTTAGAGTGTAAACTATGAAACCGCCGTATACGTGAACCGTACGTACGGTGGTGTGGGAGGTCGGTAAATAAAATAATTATTTACCTCCTACCCGATTTACTTGTCTTGCCAACTATAATTATACTCTAAGTTTAAAATTCCTTGCAAACGGAAACTATCATGAAGTTTCAGATAAAATCAAAAACATGGTTAACTGCCGGTTGATTTTATTTCTTAAAGTAGCGGTTGATTCCATATACAATTTTTTAAAAAAGGGTTAATATATGATTATGAGGTGTAAAAATGAGGGAACTTAATATAGGGCATGTCTTGATTAGAAAAAGGAGAGAAAAAGGATTGACTCAGGAGGAATTGGCTGCATATTTAGGGGTGACAAAGGCCTCGGTTTCAAAATGGGAAACCGGTCAGAGCTATCCGGATATCCTTTTACTGCCGGAGCTGGCCACATATTTTGATATAAGCGTGGATGAACTCCTTGGCTATTCGCCCCAACTTTGCAGTAAGGATATAAGAAAATATTATAAGCAGTTTTCAGAATATATGAATAAGAATAGGTACGAAGAGATTAAACCGGTTATCGACAATGCCCTTCGAAAATATTATTCCTGTTATCCGTTTTTGGCTGCGATGTCCCAGTGGTTTCTGAATTACGGATTGATGTCCGATCAAGATATAAGAAAAGATTTTTTCAAAAATTCAATTGAGCTTGCAGACCGTGTAATCAATAATTCGGATGATACCTTTCTTATAAGAACGGCCGAAGGCATTAAAGCATATATAAACCTTGTGACGGGAGAACCTCAAAAAGTATTTGATTTGTTGGGAGAAGAGGTGAAGCCTTTTACCGATGCTTCGCAAATAGCATTGATGATTCAGGCATATCAATTGATGGGAAACTAGGAACAGGCGAAAAAAATCTGCCAGATTACAATCTTTCAATTATGTGAATGATTGGATTGATGAAAATCTTTTTCTGGGAACGGAAATGCCAGTGTCACAGGAAGATGTTAAAGTAAATTTGGTAAATGCTGTTATAAAAAATCCTGCCTTTGGACAGTTACATAACAGGGAAGACTATAAGCTGTTGGAAAGAAAATTAAAAAATTTGATGGGGTGAGATTAAATGGGAGAAATCACAAGATATTTACCGATTCTTATACCAGTTATAATTCTTGAGTTTGCATTAATGCTTATCGCTTTAATTGATCTTCTTAAGCGTACTAAAGTAAAAGTGGGCAACAAGGCAATCTGGATTATAGTAATTTTATTTGTGCAGATTATCGGACCGATCTCTTATTTTTTGATAGGGAGAAGTGATGAAGGATGAATCCGATACTGAGTATCACAAATTTGACAAAGTCCTTTGGCGAAAAAAAGGTTTTGGACGGGCTTTCCATGGAAATACCCAAAGGTTGTATCTATGGTTTTATCGGGAAAAACGGTGCTGGGAAGACAACAACAATGAAACTGATTTTAGGCCTTTTGAAAGCAGATGCCGGGGAAATCAGGGTTTGCAATGAAATTGTGCGGTTCGGAAGAAATGATGTCAATCGTCATATCGGTTACCTACCCGATGTTCCGTCATTTTACAATTATATGACAGCTTTGGAGTATCTTCAGCTTTGTGCGGAGCTTTTGAATATTGAAAAAACCCGGATAAAGAAAAGAGTGGAGGAATTACTGGAAGCGGTGGGACTTAAAGCCGATAAAAAAAGGATAGGCGGGTTTTCCCGGGGAATGAAGCAGCGTCTGGGCATTGCACAGGCATTGATCGGTCAACCGGATCTATTGATTTGCGATGAGCCGACATCAGCCCTTGATCCAATTGGGCGAAGAGATATATTAAATATCCTGTCATCCATTAGCAGCAAGACCACAGTGATTTTTTCCACGCATGTATTATCCGATGTGGAAGAAATCTGTGACCGGGTAGGGATTTTGAGTGGAGGAAGGGTTGTATTGCATGGACAGCTTTCTGAACTCAAAGCTTCTTATTCCGGCGATAAAATTGTAATAGAACTTATGAATCAGGAGGATTGTTCAAAAATGCTTAAGATCCTTCAGGATTCAGGTGAGGGCTCAAGACTTTGTCAGGAAGGAAATAGCATAACCTATAAAATCAGAAACAGGGAATCCGATGCCAAAAAGCTTTTGTACATGATGGCGGAGGAGAGTATTACTCCGTTGAAGTTCTCTTTTGAAGAGACTTCCCTGGAAGACATATTTGTGGAGGTGACAAAATGAGGTATTTTCAAGTTTTATTAAAAAAGGAACTGAAGGAAAATATCAGAACCCATAAGCTGATGATCATGCTGGTGGTGTTCAGTATATTTGGATTGTTAAGCCCCCTTACGGCAGTGTTTACTCCGGACATATTAAAAAGTTTTCTGCCGGAAGGTATGGAAATAAAGATACCTGAACCGGTTTGGACAGATTCATGGGCACAATTTTTCAAAAAAAAAATGTTACACAAATGGGCTTGATCCTGGTGCTTGTTACCACAATAGGAACCATGACAAGAGAATATCAGAACAACACTTTTATCAATCTTGTTACAAAAGGGGTTTCCCGCAGTTCTATTGTGTTGGCAAAATTCGTATCGTCAACGGTTATTTTTACTTTATCCTATTTTCTTTGCTTTTTGATTTGCACGGGATATACAAAATATTATTTTGGCAGCGGTTTATCAAAGGAACTTTTCGTGTCGGTACTTTTTTTATATTCTTTCTTTTTATTGTTTTTGGCAGTTGTAATTTTTTCGTCCACTTGTTTTAAGAAGGGATATGGAGGCATTTTGATTGTGGTTTGCTTTATGGGACTTTTGTTTCTTTTAAATATTGTACCCAAACTGCATAATTGGAATCCCATCAGTTTATATTCCGAAAACATGAACATTTTGACCGGGACTTTGGCATATCGGGAGTTTTGAAGGGCACTTCTTCTTAACTTTTCCTCATGCATTTTGTTTTTAACAGCTTCAATCTTAATTTTTAAGAGAAAGAAACTATAAAAATTGTCTGTTAATAGTACCAATCTCTTCCCGTTGCATATTAAAAAAACTTGTAACATGCATATATTTTTTATACAATGTATAAGTAAGTTAAAGGATGTTTTCATTGGAAAGAAAAAAGAAATGGTATTATGTGTATCATAGAAAGACAAATAATCAATTTAAAGGGAGCGGGTTTTATGGCGCCAGTTGTTGTAAAGCCAAGTAAAATTTTTTATGGTGTTTCAGTTTTTGTATTTATAGCGGGAGTGGTATTGTTTTTTGTTGTCTTATTATTCGGTATTTTATCAAGTTTTAACAATGTTGGTCATCAAGTTGTTGTACCGGGATCTGGAATAATTGAGCTGGATGAGGCGGGAAATTATAATATTTTTCATGAGTACAGAAGTATTGTAGATGGAAAGGTTTATTCATCGAATAGCATTAATGGTTTGGTATATGCACTAAGGAATGTAAAAACAGGTGAGTTTATAACACTAACCAATCCCGAATCTAATATGAATTATTCCATAAATGGTCGTGAAGGCAGAAGTATATTTGAATTCAATATTGATGAACCCGGAAGGTATGAATTTGAAGCCTGGTATGAAACAGAAAATGGTGAAGAAGCGGTTTTGGCAATTGGAAAGGGTTTTGGTGCCAACTTGTTTGTAACTATTATTTTATGCTTTGGTATACTTTTTGGAAGTATAGTAATCTCAATACTCATTTTTCTTATTACGTTTTTCAAACGAAGAAATTTTAACTGAACTTTAAAAGTCTATCGGCAAATGGCAATGAAATTGGAGGAGAAATAATAGTGGAGAATAGAGTGGCGGTTATTGGGATTGTGGTCAAAAACCCAAAAGAGACATCAGCAAAACTAAACAAGATACTTAGTGATTATGGAGATATTATTGTCGGAAGAATGGGTATACCTTATAGAGAAAAGGGAGTTTCGGTGATATCCATAATTGTTGACGGCTCCAATGATGAAATAGGTGCCCTTACCGGTAAATTGGGCAATATAAACGGTATCAGGGCAAAAGTAGCACTGACCTATTGAGTGGGACAAGGCACCTGTCCCTTCATCCCTTCTTTATATAAATCCCTTCATTTCGCAATAGTTGCCCTTAATAAGCTAAATACAACAAAATATGTGGTAGATAAATAAAATTGAAAATAGCCTTTTTATACTTATTACTGCTTGGTTAATGCTGATTATTTAATAAAATTGAGACTCATAAATACTTATTTATTCAAAAATAATGATTTTTTAGCTTTACAGCACGTTCACAATGTGCGAAAATTAATTTATAATGAAAGGGGAATGTTATGAATAATACGCCTGTTGCCAATAGGCTTCATATATCAATTTTTGGAAGGAGAAATGCAGGGAAGTCAACCCTTATAAACGCTCTGACCAATCAAAAAATAGCTGTGGTTTCCGAAGTTGCCGGGACAACAACAGATCCGGTACAAAAGACCATGGAAATATTACCCATGGGACCGGTGGTTGTTATTGATACGGCAGGCTATGATGATACAGGCGATTTGGGGAATTTGAGGGTTGAAAAAACCTATGATGTTTTAAGAAAGACAGATATTGCAATTGTTGTAATAAATGCTGAAGATGGAATAACAGATGAGGACAGGGAGTTTATAAAGGATGTCCAAAAGAAAGATATCCCAACAATAGTTGTATTAAATAAATCAGATAAAAGTGATATTAGTGGAGAACAACTGAATATATATAAAGAGGAGCTGGGTGTTCCGCTTTGTAAAATCAGTGCGGAACATAAAACGGGGATTGAAGAGCTGAAGGATTTGATTGTTAAAAATGCAAAGTATGATGAATCGAAGACTACCATCGTTGGCGGCCTTGTAAAGCCTAGGGATATAGTTGTTTTGGTGACACCCATTGATAAGTCTGCTCCAAAGGGACGATTGATTCTTCCGCAGCAGCAGACAATTAGGGATATACTTGATTCCGATGCAATTGCTGTCGTTACAAAGGAGAATGGTTTAAAGGACACTTTAAATAATCTAACAAAAAAGCCTTCGATTGTTATAACTGATTCGCAGGTGTTTTCAAAGGTTGCAGCCGATACACCGGAGGAAATTCCCCTTACATCGTTCTCTATCTTATTTGCCCGGTACAAAGGAGAACTCAAGCAATTGGTGATGGGTATAAGGAAGATTAGGGAACTAAAAGCGGGAAACAGGGTTTTGATTGTGGAGGGCTGTACCCATAAATGTGAGGCAGAAGATATCGGAAGGGTAAAAATTCCGGAATGGATAAGGAAGTTTTGCGGTGAGGAAATAGAGTTTGAGTGGGCTAATGGAACTTTTTATCCCAAAAAACTAGACAAGTACGATTTGATTGTTCACTGTGGCGGTTGCATGCTCAATAAAAAGGAGATGGGCTACAGGATAGATGCTGCAAAAGAGAGTAACGTGGCAATTACCAATTACGGTATGTTAATAGCATATGTTCATGGCATACTGCCTCGGGCATTAAAGCCTTTTCCTTCAGTTAGGAAGATGCTTGGATATTTAGCTCCCTAAAATAATTAACCGGGAGGTATACAATGATATATCTTGACAATGCAGCAACTTCATATCCGAAACCTGAAAGAGTATATGATGAGATGATGCGGTGTATGAAGGAATATTGTGCAAACCCCGGAAGAGGTGGACATGACATGTCAATACGGGCGGGAAGGGCAGTGTTTGAAGCCCGTGAAGCAGTGGCACGGTTTTTTAACGTAGACAACCCTCTGCGGATTGTGTTTACAAAGAATGCAACTGAAGCCTTGAATATTGCAATAAAAGGGGTGCTTCAAAGGGGGGATCATGTTATTACCACAAGCATGGAGCACAACTCTGTTATAAGACCGTTGAAAGTTCTTGAGAGTGATGACATTATTACGCTTACAATAGTAAAGGGAAATGAATTCGGGGAAATTGATCCTGAGGACATAAGAAGAAGTATAAAGGGAAATACAAAGCTGATTATATGCACGGTATCATCGAATGTAAACGGCATAATTATGCCTTTAGCCCAAATAGGTCAGATAGCTGAGGAAAAGGGGATCCAGTTTTTGGTAGATGCTTCTCAGGGGGCAGGTTCCATAAAATTGGATGTTAAGGAAATACGGGCGGATATGCTTGCATTTCCCGCTCATAAGGGCTTACTTGGTTCCCAAGGGACAGGAGGCCTCTATGTCAATGAAAAAGTGAAGGTTAATCCAATAATGCAAGGCGGAACGGGAAGTAACTCCGAAAAACACCATCAGCCGGATTTTTTTCCTGATTTGCTCGAAAGCGGAACTTTAAATACTCCGGGTTTAGTAGGTTTAAGATATGGAATAGGGTTTATTGAAAGCTTTGGCATTGATAACATGAGGACATTTAAACATATGCTAACAAAAAGGCTATATGAAGGCATTGCAGACTTAAAAGGAATTAAGGTTTATAGTAAGCCGGATGAAGAAAAAAATTCCGGTATTATAGCGTTTAATTTCATAGATATTAATCCTTCAAAGGTAAGTTTTATCCTAGACAGGGATTATGGTATTGCTTCCCGTGCAGGTTTGCATTGTGCACCGCTAGCACATGAAACTATCGGAACAAAAACGACCGGGGCAGTCAGATTAAGCGTTGGGTGCTTTAATTGTGTTGACGAAATAGATATAACCATTAGTTCATTATTAGAAATATCAAACACTGTATAGAGGGGTATATATCTTAAAAGCTATAAAACAACTTTGATGTTTATGGAATAATTACAACAAAATAAAAATATATATACAAAAATATGAAGGTAATAATAACTTAGAGTATAATTATAGTTGGCAAGACAAGTAAATAATTAGGAGATATCCGAAGATATCTCCCATATACATAAATCATCCTGTATAATGTTAATTGACGAAAAAAAACATTGATAGGAGTAGATTTATGTATAACCT
>JAAYTO010000193.1 GCA_012523755.1 Clostridium sp.
TAGGTCGCTGCCGGATTTATATCAAGACCTTACGGTTATTCCGTAGGGTTTTGTTTATGTGGTATGTGGGGACGGGGCAATTATTGTGCAATTTGACTCGTTTCAAACTGCTTTATGATTCTTATACTTGATAACAAAATAATTCCTGAGGAACTAAATATAATTGCAAAGTTGATAACGTTACATAAATTTTTGCATTTTATTGCTTTACATGTCCTTTTATTTTGCCAAATTTTCCAGCAAAATAAAAGGTATTGAATAACATATGTCATTGTATTAGAATATAGATTAAAGTACGGTGGTGCGAAAACCTTCAAAAAGGCATTGTACCGCTTTTTATAGAGTTTAGGAGAAATTATGAAAAGACAATCATTGACAAAAGGTTTTGCAGTTTTATCCGCAGCCGGCATAATAACAAAAATATTATCCGTATTATACATTCCATTTTTACTGGCCATTATCGGTGAAGAAGGAAATGGAATTTATGCAGCTGCTTACCAAGTTTATGTATTTATCTATGTTATAGCCAATTCGGGGATTCCGGTAGCCATTTCAAAGTCCGTATCCGAACTTGCGGCTGTCGGTAATTACAAAGATGCGGTAAGAACATTTAGAATAGCACGATTTTTCCTGATTATAATTGGCCTAGGTTTATCAATAATAATGTTTGTATTGGCAAAACCATTGGCTCATATGATTAATGCTGATAAGTCTGCCCTTGCTATTGCTGCATTGTCTCCGACTTTGCTTTTTACTGCTTTGGCATCTGCGTACAAGGGTTATTTTCAAGGTATGAGCAATATGACACCAACAGCTATATCTCAAGTGGTCGAACAGATATTTCATGTGATTTTCTCTATTACTTTTTCAGCTCTTTTAATAAAGGTATCATTAGAGGCTTCCTGTGCCGGAGCAACCGTTGGAACGTCTTTAGGTGCACTGTTTTCGGCAATTGTCTTGATTATTATGTACAATAGGAAAGAAAAAGCAAATGAGTTAATCTGGTATAAAAGTACTGCAAGGAGGTATTCATATAAGCAGCTTGCACAAAAAGTCATATATTATAGCATTCCAATAACTATCTGTGTGGGAGCCCAGTATGCGGGTAACCTGATTGATGTTGCCAACATAAGGGGAAGACTATTGACGGCAGGATATACGATTGAAATGGTTTCGGTAATGCATAGCTATTTATCAAAATACCAGCAAATAATGAATGCACCGATTTCTATAGTTTCGGCCCTTGCGGCAGCGGTGCTTCCGTCCATTTCTACAGCTGTAGCAGAAGGCAATTTAAAACTAATGGAGGATAGAACAAGACAAGCCTTCAGGCTCTGCCTGATTATAGTTATTCCCTCAGCGGCAGGACTATCGGTGCTGAGCCAGCCGGTATACTCCATGCTAAAATATGGAGAAGGGGCATACCTTATGAGTTATGGGTCTGTGGTTTTAATACTGATGTCAATTGTACAGATACAGTCGTCAATCCTGCAGGGAGCGGGGAAAATGTATATGGCAACGATAAATGTAATAGCAGGTATTATTGTTAAAATAATATTAAATTATTTACTTATCAGCAATCCCCAAATAAATATTATGGGGGCAGTAATTAGCAGTATTGCAGGATTTGGATTATCAGCTGTCCTTAACACTATAACTATAAAAAGACAGGCGGGGATAAAAACCGCACTAATAAGTCAGTCGCTAAAACCTGCAGTTTCCTCAGCTGTTATGGGAATTGCGGTAGGGCTTCTATACAAAGGAGTCTATTGGATATTTGGTTTTATTGGCAGCAGCTATGTTGTGAATGCTATAGCTGTAATAATATCGGTTTTTGCGGGAATGATAATTTATTTCTTTATGATGATATGGGCACACGGGATTACTAAGAATGATTTGGATACTCTGCCGAGCTGCATTAAAAAAGTAATACCCAGACAGGTGTTATCCCAAGTTAGATAATAATTTATAAAGATTTATAATTTGTTTATATATTATTTATTTGAAATTTACAGGTATCATGTAAAATAGTAAGTAAGGAAATGTTTCTTTTGGTCTGGAGTTTTTAATCAAACAATAAAGGAGAGGATGAAATGAAAACAAAAAAGAGATTGACGATATTGCTTTGCTTCTGTTTAGGTGCAGCGTTGTTTATGGGCACAGCCTTTGCTGATGTTCTTTCTAAGGAGGGATATGACCAGTTTAAGGATGCTATAAAGGATACAGTTGCAGCAATTAGCGAAGGTTATGACAGTTATACCGCTGAGCTGGCTTACTCTATCAAGGATAATGACAAATTGTTGATGTTAAATACAGAAATATCCAAGAGGGATTTAGCTAACGGCAAAGCGGAAGATATCAGTACTGAAGAATATGGGAGCGGGAAGAAGCCAAGCTATTATTACTATGAGGATACCACCTGCAGTATTCATAAAAACTCAGACGACAATAGTTATTACATGTATGAATATGAAAAAGAAAAAGAGGTTTGGAGACCTGAAAATCCCTTTAAAGAAGAAGAGTTTGAAGGTATTGAGCAGATATTCGATGCCCTGATAGGAAACCTTAAGAATCATGTTATAGTTAAAGAGAATAATGATGGCACCAAGGAGTTTTCGGGAACTATAAGTGATAACCAGATTCCTGCGTTGATAAATGCAGTTACTTCGTATCTTTTTAAGCAGACTGTATCAGATTATGGATTAGGTAATGAAGAAATGATACCTTATCTTAAGGACGATGTATTTATTAATTCGGTAAGCGGAAATGCCAGTGTGAACAAGGATGGAGTGATCGACAACCTTTTTGCTTCCTTTATATTAAATGGAAAGGACGAAGATGGAGTTGAACATGAACTAACCTTCGAAATGGTAATAAAACTTTACAATTTCAACTCTACTACAATAACCAAACCCGATCTTACCGGCAAAAAAGTAGAAAAAAACACTATAAAAAATTATCCGAAAATCAATATATCAAACAAATACTTAGGCAAATGGAAAAATGACATTGTGATTGATGAAAATAACAGTTTCATTAAGATTGGAGAAAGATTTATTGAAATTACATCCATAGATGAGCAATATATTTATGGGAAATATTATGAAGAGTATAAGGAAGAGTATGCAGAATATGCTGCTGATAAAAAGGAGTTTGAATTCAAAGTAGATGCAAAAGATGACATGTCAAGATTTGAGGGCATTAATACTTCAGATGATTCAGTAAGCGGGTTTATATGGTTCGAAGGTGGATATATAGAATTCTTTATGGACAATGACACCCGTATGTGGAATCAAGGACATTTCAACAGGCAGTATAACAGGGTATTTGAAGAATAAATCCGTTTGACTTTGGGGCTTTGGTGGGGAATCTTTCTCCACCAAAGCAAATCAAAAGCAAATCACCGGGCTAAATAAAAAATCAGTGGGGTGGGGACACCTCTAAAGTTTTTATCACATACTGGAGGAACTTTGATGGAAATAGTACTCGAAACAATGGGAATCACAAAGAAATACAAAAACGGCAGAGGCATTTTTGATATAAACCTGAATATACAAAGGGGAGATATTTTTGGTTTTCTTGGACCGAACGGTGCAGGAAAGACCACGGCGATGAAGATAATGACAGGACTTATGGCGGCCGACAGTGGAGATGTAAAGATTTTTGGTCACAGTATTACAGAAGAGTATGAGAAGGCTATGAAGAAGGTGGGCTGTATAATTGAGACTGCCGAGTCCTATGCATATCTTTCAGCTTATGATAATTTAAATATGTTTGCCAGGTTTTATGATAATGTGGACAAGAAAAGAATTGATGAGGTTCTTGAACTTACAGGTATTCTACAGTATGGTAGGGAAAAGGTAAAGAATTTTTCACTGGGCATGAAGCAGAGGCTTGGACTTGCTGCTGCAATTTTGTCCAGACCGGAACTGGTAATACTGGATGAGCCTTTAAATGGGCTTGATGTCCAGGGAATGATAGAGATTCGGAAGCTGATAAGGATGCTGGCCGAGACCGAAAAGACTACTTTTTTTATTTCAAGCCATCTTATTCATGATGTGGAGCTTACATGTGACAGGATAGGGATACTTTATAACGGCAAGCTTGTCAATGTTGACAGTAAGGAAAACATCCTTAAAAACTATGCTTCACTGGAAAACTATTATGTAAGCGAGGTAGGCAAAAATGGGAGCGTTTAAAGCGGCATTTATAAATGAAGTATTAAAGATATATAAAAAGAAAAAGGTGATTGTTGCAGTATCAATTTCACTTTTTGCGATAGTTATGGGACAGCTTATGGTATCAGTTGTTAATACTGGTTTTGGATTGAGAGCAGTCAGTGGAACCCAGTTTCCTATAGTGGTATTGTCTTTGTTTTCACGTACTATACTGCCCTTTTTTACGGCACTTGTTGTAATAGATACGTTTTCCGGCGAGTATTCCCACAATACAATGAAGATTACATTGACAAGGCCCGTTTCAAGATTAAAGCTGTATACTGCAAAGATTGGAGCTGTTGCCTTTTTTGTTCTAATGAATCTGATGATTGTAATGTTGCTTTCCATGCTGGTGGGTATTATATTTAATGCTGATTCTTTAACAGTTGAGGGGATATTCAGGGTTATACTTGCATATATTGTTACACTGTTGCCAGTAATGGCATTTGCCCTCATTATGGTGTTTTTGACAAATGTTCTTAAGAGTGGTACTACAGTTTTTTTCCTTTCAATAATAATGTTTATTGCTTTTAATGGCATTGCATTTTTTTTCCCAAGGTACTCAAGTCTGTTTATAACATCCATGTTTGATTGGTATTCCCTATGGAATGTAAATACTTTTCAGATATCCAAAATTTTAAGAGAGTTTTTTATTATCCTGGGTTGTGCTATAATGTTCTATACAGCAGGATATTATCTTTTTGATAAAAGAGACTTGTAAAGGTGAAGGATTAATATGGATATTAAGAAACGCTTGATATTTTCAAATGCTGCAATTATTGTTTTACCCCTAGTGGTAACATTTGTGGCATCTTTTATTTTTACCTTCATTTTTGCAAGAATTCATGATGTTGATATAAGCTATAACAGTGTTAATAAGCTGACTCAGGTACAATATGAATTTTTCAAAGCTGACGGGAGTATTCTGAAAAATACGCCGGAAGTACTTTTAGACAAGGAATTTCAACAATATATAGCTACAAGGCTTAAGAGTATTGAAGCTCATATTGTGGTGGTCAAAGAACAGGAGCGGGTATTTGAAACCCTATCGATAGGTACAATTGAATTGGAAAAGTGTCTTAAGAAGAAAAATGAGAATTTATTTAATAATACTGTTCAAATCAATAACAATACCTATATGGTAAAAGTAATAAAAGTGAGCTTTAAGGATGGCGAAAAGGGGAATGTGGTTTTACTGGCTCCATTAGGAAATGAATGGCTTACAACAGAGAAGCTGTTATTGTTTTTGGCAACGGTCTTTATTATTTCGTTTCTGATAACCAATATAATTGCTATTGGTGTTTTTTCAAAAAAGATAATAAGACCCCTTGCAAATCTTCAGAAGGCCGCTGTGAATATAAGTGAAGGGAATTTGAATTTTGAAGTAGTGGAGGATGGGGATGCTCAAATAAGGGATTTGTGCAGGTCTTTTGAAAAAATGAGGCTGAAGCTTGTGGAAGCGGTGCACATGCAGCAGAAATATGATGACAACAGAAAAATGCTTTTTTCCAGCATATCCCATGATCTTAAAACTCCAATTACAGCGGTGAAAGGGTATGTTGAGGGTATTTTAGATGGTGTGGCGAATACTCCGCAAAAGGTTGAAAAGTATCTAAATACCATATATTCAAAGACTGTTCATATGGATAGAATGATTGATGACCTTTTATTGCACTCGAAATTTGATATGGACAAGGTTCCTCTAAATTTGGAGAAAACGGATATAGTAAAATATTTTGAGGATTGCATATATGAAGTAGAAACCGAACTTGAGAAGGCCAATATTAATATAGAGCTTCATAATGAGTTGACGGATTGCCGGTATGTAATGCTGGACAGGGACAGGGTAAGAAGAGTGATAATTAATATTATTGACAATTCTAGGAAGTATATGAACAAGGAACAGGGGCAAATAGATATCTTTTTGAGGGAGACATCAGCTAACATTGTTGTAGAGCTGCGGGATAATGGATCGGGTGTAAATCAAAAGGATCTTCCGCATATTTTTGACAGGTTTTACCGTGCTGATTCAGCCAGGGATATAATGAAAGGAAGCGGTTTGGGTCTTGCTATTGCCAAGCAAATAATTGAGAGCCATGGAGGCAGAATTTGGGCAGTAAGCCGTGATGATGAGGGAACTAGCGTTATGATATCGCTGGTTAAACATAAAGACTAAAAGGGGGGTAGGTTATGAAGAAAATTCTCATAATTGAAGACGATGAAAGCATAGGCGAGCTTTTACGGGATTATCTTGAGATTAACGGATTTTCAGTTCATATATGCATGGACGGAATGGATGGATTAAAACGAATAAATAGCGAGGAGTTTGACCTGTTAATACTTGACATAATGCTTCCGGGCATGGATGGATTTGAGATATTAAAAAAAATTCGGGATGAAAAGGATATTCCTGTTCTTATTGTATCCGCAAAAAAAGAAGAGTTTGATAAAATTCACGGCCTAAGACTTGGAGCTGATGATTATATCACAAAGCCCTTTAGCCCGGGGGAGCTTGTGGCAAGAGCAAATGCACATATTGCAAAATATGAGAGGCTTAAAAACAAGTATTCTAATAAAATAGCTTCTTTGACCATTAGAGGACTTGAAATTCAAAAGGACTCAAGAAGGGTATTTGTAAATGGAAATGAAGTAAACTTGGCTCAGAAGGAGTTTGATGTGCTGCTGTTTTTAGCCCAGAATCCCAACAGGGTATTTTCCAAAGATGAATTGTTTGATAAAATATGGGGACTTGATGCGATAGGTGATGTTGCAACGGTTACTGTTCATATAGGAAGGATACGTGAAAAGATAGAGGCAGATCCATCTAATCCCCAATATATTGAAACGGTTTGGGGAGCAGGATACAGGTTCAGGACGTAAGAGGAACAACAGAAATCAGAAACTTAGAGTATAATTATAGTTGGCAAGACAAGTAAATAATTAGGAGATATCCGAAGATATCTCCCATATACATAAATCATCCTGTATAATGTTAATTGACGAAAAAAAACATTGATAGGAGTAGATTTATGTATAACCTAA
>JAAYTO010000194.1 GCA_012523755.1 Clostridium sp.
CTCCCTTTGTATAATTTCTTACCCATTTAGTATAACCCCACTTTTCATTATCTATGGGTAACATCTTACTACAAAGGCTCAATAAAGTTTATCTGTAATTTATGCCATGGCTTAATCTTCCTTCATGATTTCACCGTGGCTTTATGGGGTGTATATTATTCTCCACATTTATTTAATGCATACCGCTTTATGGGCATTTTCACAAAGTATTAAAAAATCTTGGCTAATAATAAAAATAATCCTTTATTAACCTGTCAGTCTCTTTTCTATCGTAAATATAGTACCACTGATTCTCTATATACTTTGAATATCCCGGCAGGGTATAGGATTTGATATCCGGAACCTTTAAATTGTTTATATCCCTTACGAAATAACGCAAATCTCCTATTTCCACATTAGTCTTCATGTTTTCTTTCAGTATAAAAAAAATGTCATCCGCCTTTAGCAGATACTTGATTTTAAACTTTTGCTTAATAAACTCCGAAATAAACTTATGCTGCATTTCTATTCTGCCTATATCCCCATTCTCATAGCCTTCACCCTCATTGCCTTTACGGTAACGCACAAATCCTTCTGCTTCTTTTCCGCCTAAAACTTGTTTTCCCTTCTTTAAATGGATATGCAAGTTTTGATAGGGGTCATCGTAGTCCATGTCAAAGGGTACTTCTATTTTTACACCCCCCATTGTGTCCACAATCTTTCTAAAGCCTTTAAAGTTCAGAATCATATAGTAATCTATCTTCAATCCAGTTATGTCTTCCACCTGGTCAATTACCGCTTTTTCTCCGCCTTTGGCAATCAAAGCGTTTATCTTTATAGCTTTACCGTCGACCTTTAGCCTTGTATCCCTCGCAATAGACAAAACATTCATTTTTCCCTTTTCATGACTATAGTTTATTAGAACAATAACATCGGCTCGGGTTTCTTCTTCATCAAGACCTAATAAAAGAAGGTTAATGCACGTATTCTTCTTTTTATAGCTATCGTCATAAGTGTTTTTTCGGATTATCTGTATCGGATTATACTTGCTCTGAAAATCGGTTCTGCTTTCTTCTTCATCAGCAAACAAAAGAACATAAACACCTTGGATAAACAAAATCAATGAAAATACTGCACAAATATAAAAAATACCTCTTCTAAGCTTCATATCTCACCTATCTAAAAACTAAATTTTGTAACAAAGTTTTTCACTGAACCTTAGTATATGTCGGGTGCGTATTATTTAAGTGAGGAAAAATATGGAGGAGGAATTACAAAACAGGCATCCCCAAAAGGAATGCCTGTATATTTTTCATCAATTAGAGATCTATCCATCTTGTCATAAGCGTTAACTCTTCAAGATATTACCACTTTTACAACTTTAAACCCTTCCTGAACCTTTCCACTGCCTCTTCTGTGTTTTCTCTGCTTCCAAAGGCAGTTAACCTAAAATACCCTTCTCCGCTAGGTCCAAAGCCTGAGCCCGGTGTTCCGACAACATTTATTTCCTTAAGCAGCTTGTCAAAAAATTCCCATGAGCTAAGCCCTGCTGGAGTCTTAAGCCAGATATACGGAGCATTTACCCCGCCAAACACCGTAAGACCTACATCTTCTAGACCTTTCTTTATTATTTTTGCATTGGTCATGTAGTAATTAATAGTGTCCTTGATCTGCTTTTGTCCTTCGGGTGTATAAACTGCCGCCGCCCCCTGCTGAATGATATATGGTACACCATTAAACTTGGTGGTCTGTCTTCTGTTCCAGAGTTTGTTCAACTGATGGGATTCACCGCTGCTTGTATATGCCACAAGCTCCTTAGGTACGACAGTGTATGCACATCTCGTTCCTGTAAATCCCGCTGTTTTGGAAAAACTCCGAAATTCAATGGCAACTTCCTTTGCTCCCTCTATCTCATATATGCTGTGGGGTACGTCATCCTCTTGGATAAACGCCTCATAAGCTGAATCATACAATATTACAGCCTTATTCTCTTTTGCATAATCGACCCACTTTTTAAGCTCTTTTTTTGTAAGGGTCATACCTGTTGGATTGTTTGGAAAACATAGGTATATCATATCCACCTTGTTCTTGGGGATTTCA
The DNA here is from genome assembly GCA_012523755.1 of Clostridium sp. GTDB lineage: Bacteria > Bacillota > Clostridia > Acetivibrionales > Acetivibrionaceae > Hungateiclostridium. Next base: position 2,080 of record JAAYTO010000194.1, read on the forward strand.
GGTATGAAGTTGTTTTCAGCGGTACAGGGAAGGTAAGTTATTTTTTCAAAATGCCCGTCTTCCGTATACACTCCGGTTCTTCCTGCCATAACATTGGAGTCTACATATACAGGATAGACCGGATCACATACCGCGATACGATTGTCCGCACCGAAGATTTCCTGAATATTTCCC
>JAAYTO010000195.1 GCA_012523755.1 Clostridium sp.
ACACGCCATATCTTAGTAATCCCGGGGGCATTTCTTAAAAAATGATTTTCTTGCCTGAATATTAAATGCTGAAATGGCATTTTAAAAAACTCTCTTGTGAGAGTATTGGCAGGAGATGGGTTCATGCTTTTACCGTGAATACAGAAAAAAACGAGGTTGACACCGGTGGCATATAAATATATAATTGACTATATATTTATATTGCATTGTCAACAATGAAGAGAAGAGTAGGCTGCGTTTGTTCTCTTAAGAGAGAAGGTATCATGGGCTGGAAGTACCTTCAGGGAATTGCAGTTGAAGACCGCCTCGGAGTTGAAACGGTGATTACGTTATAGTCATAATGAGTAAATAATTAGGGTGGAACCACGGGAGATAGCTCTCGTCCCTTTCGGGGGATGGGGGTTTTTTTATTGATTCCCATGAAATTTCTTTCGAGAATTATTATAAACAGGAGGTATATCTATGATTAAAGTTACATTAAAGGACGGTAGTGTTAAGGAATATAATAAAGGTGTCACCATTAAAAATGTGGCAGAAAGCATAAGTGCAGGATTGGCAAGGGTGGCTCTTGCCGGAGAGGTAAACGGTGAGGTGAAGGATATATGTTATCAGCTTGAGGAAGACTGTTCTTTAAACCTTTTGACCTTTGAAGACGAAGGCGGAAGAGATGCATACAGGCATACGTCATCCCATATAATGGCACAGGCTGTTAAGAGGTTATATCCTGAGGCAAAGCTTGCAATAGGGCCTTCAATAGAAAACGGTTTTTACTATGACTTTGATGTGGAAAAGCCTTTTTCGATTGAGGATTTAGAAAGCATCGAAAATGAAATGAAGAAAATAATAAAGGAAGACTTAAAGCTGGAGAGGTTTACCTTGCCGAGGGATGAAGCAATCAAATTTATGGAGGAAAAACAAGAAACCTACAAGGTGGAGTTGATTCGGGATTTGCCGGAGGGTGAAACAATATCCTTTTATAAACAGGGAGACTTTGTGGATTTGTGTGCCGGACCTCATGTGGAATCCACAGGCAAGATTAAAGCCTTCAAGCTGTTATCGGTAGCCGGAGCATACTGGAGGGGAAATGAAAAAAACAGGATGCTTCAAAGAATTTATGGAACATCCTTCAATAAAAAAAGTGAACTGGATGCATACATCACAAGGCTGGAGGAGGCAAAAAAGAGGGATCACAGGAAGCTTGGAAAAGAGCTGGATCTTTTTGATATCTTAGAAGAGGGACCGGGTTTTCCGTTCTTCATGCCCAAAGGTATGGTTTTGAGAAATACTTTGGAGGAATACTGGAGAGAAGAACACAAAAAGGCAGGATATCAGGAAATAAGGACTCCGATTATTTTGAATGAAGATCTCTGGCATCGTTCGGGACATTGGGATCACTACAAGGAAAACATGTACTTTACCAAAATAGATGAGGGTGATTTTGCTATTAAACCGATGAACTGTCCCGGAGGAATGTTGGCGTATAAAAGAAAGCTTCATTCATACAGGGAACTGCCCCAAAGACTGGCAGAACTCGGACTGGTACACAGACATGAGCTTTCCGGAGCTTTACATGGACTGATGAGGGTTAGATGCTTTACCCAGGATGATGCCCATATTTTTATGACTCCCGAAATGATTAAGGATGAGGTAGTAGGGGTAATAAACCTTATTGATGACTTTTATAAGGTGTTCGGGTTTAAATATCATATCGAACTATCAACAAGACCTGAAAATTCTATGGGTTCCGACGAACAGTGGGAACTTGCGACCAATGCATTGAAAGATGCACTAGAAGCAAGAGGGTTGAGTTTTAAGATAAACGAAGGAGATGGGGCTTTTTATGGGCCGAAGATAGATTTCCATCTGGAGGATTCCATTGGACGTACCTGGCAGTGCGGAACAATACAGTTAGATTTCCAGATGCCGGAGAGGTTTGATTTGACATATATCGGAGCAGATGGAGAGAAGCACAGACCTGTCATGATTCACAGGGTTGTTTTCGGCAGCATAGAAAGGTTTATTGCCATTCTGACAGAGCACTATGCGGGGGCTTTCCCGGTATGGCTCTCACCGGTTCAGGTTAAAATACTGCCCATAGTTGATAAACACCACGATTATGCCGAAGAAATCAAGAAACAGTTAGAAAAAGAAGGAATCAGAGTAGAGGCGGATTTGAGAAACGAGAAGATTGGCTATAAAATAAGAGAGGCACAGCTGGCAAAGGTACCTTACATGCTTGTAATTGGTGATAAGGAAACCGACACAAAAACTTTGGCGGTAAGATCCAGAAAAGAAGGGGACTTAGGTTCTATGTCACTTGAAGATTTTATTGCAAGGATTATTAATGAGATTAAGAATAAAGAAAACCAATAAAAAGCCGCAACCTAGGCTTGCAACAGATTAGGCAGGGTCGATGAAAAATAATGCCATATATGCTTAGTATAAACTATTGATGAACGATGGGTGATAAGTGAGGTAGGTTAATATGAGTAAAGCGGATGATATTTTTATTACAATGTGTAAGGATATTCTTGAAAACGGGATATCTTCTGAAGGCGAGATTGTGAGGGCTAAGTGGGCTGACGGTACCTTCGCCCATACAATTAAGAAATTCGCAATTGTTAACAGATATGATTTGTCTGAGGAATTTCCAATCCTTACTTTGAGGCCGACAAATCTAAAAGCTGCAATTGATGAATTGCTTTGGATATGGCAAAAAAAATCGAATAATATAAAAGACCTTAATAGCCGTATTTGGGATAGTTGGGCTGATGAAGAAGGTTCAATAGGCAAGGCATACGGTTATCAATTGGGAATTAAGCACAAGTACCGTGAAGGAGAATTTGACCAAGTAGACCGGATTATCTACGATTTAAAGCATAACCCATACAGCAGAAGGATTATTGCCAACATGTACAACCATAGTGACTTGCATGAGATGAACTTATATCCTTGTGCATATAGTATAACTTTTAATGTTACCGGCAGAAAACTAAATGCTATTCTAAACCAACGTTCTCAAGATGTCTTGGTTGCAAACAATTGGAATGTGTCTCAATATGCAATTCTTGTGCATATGTTTGCACAGGTAAGCGATCTTGAGGTTGGTGAGTTTGTACATGTTATTGCGGATGCACATATATATGACAGGCATGTGCCGTTAGTTACAGAGCTTTTGCAGAGGACTCCTTATCCGGCACCAAAGCTATTGATTAATCCCGATATAAAGAATTTTTATGATTTTAAGGTTGAGGACTTTGTGTTGGAAGGTTATCAGGCCGGATCACAGATAAAAAACATTCCTGTCGCTGTTTAAAAGGAGGATAAGATGAAAGCTATTGTTGCAGTTGATCTAAATTGGGGAATCGGTTATAAAGGCAACTTACTGCAAAGAATACCCGAAGATATGAAGTTTTTCAAGCAGATGACTATAGGTAAAGTAGTGGTAATGGGCAGGGAAACCTTTGAATCGTTACCGGGAAAAGAACCTCTTAAGGATAGAACTAATATTGTACTGAGCAAGAATAAGAAGTTTACAAATGAAAATCTGGTTTTGTGCTGCTCATTGGAAGAACTGACTCAGGAACTTAGGAAGTATAATTCTGACGATGTTTTTGTAATAGGTGGGGAGTCGGTATACTCGCAGCTTTTGCCGTATTGTACAGAGGCTTATGTTACAAAAATCAACAAATCGTATATTGCAGACAAGTATTTTTGTAACCTAGATGAGGAACAAAACTGGGAAATGATGTCGATGAGTGATTTAAGGACATATAATGATATTCAATATAAGTTTACGAAGTATTTGAACAGCAAAGCAGCCGATTTGTTTGAACCGAAAGATTCGGATGTAAAATTTTTTAATAAAATTTCTTGACAAATACTGAAGCATTTGATATTATTAAAAAGCAAAAAAAGAAGAAGTAATCCACTTCTCACCTTGCGGACACGTTTTTGTAAGGTTAATACTCTTAAACTACAAAGTATGTTTATTGTGTATTGAGAGATAGGTGGATCATTACTAGGTCCACCTTTTTATATGCGGTTTCATGAATTGAAATCGTGCTAAAAGTTAAAGGGCTAAATGCTCGGAAAGCTTTTAATTACGCAAAATCTCAAAAAACCCGGAGGTGTTATTTATTAACAAAAACGAATTAATGGTTAATGAACAAATTAGAGACAAGGAAGTAAGAGTGATTGATGTTGATGGTTCCATGCTTGGAATAATGTCTTCAAAGGAAGCACAGAAGCTTGCAAATTCCAAAAATCTTGATTTGGTCAAGATTGCTCCGCAGGCAGTGCCTCCAGTATGTAGAATAATGGACTATGGCAAGTACATGTTTGACCTTGCCAAAAAGGAAAAGGAAGCCAGAAAGAAACAAAAGGTTATTAATATAAAAGAGGTCCGACTATCTTCATCAATTGAAGACCATGACTTTAATTTTAAGGTTAAAAATGCCGTCAAGTTTCTAAAGGATGGTGATAAGGTTAAAGTCAGTATTAAGTTTAGAGGCAGAGAAATGAATTACACCTCGTTAGGTCAGCAGATACTTGAGAGATTTGCGGATGCTATTGATGAATTTGCAGTAGTAGAAAGGAAACCTAAACTTGAAGGTAGGAATATGTTTATGATTCTTAATCCTAAGCAGTAATATAGAATTTAAGGAGGAAATCTTATGCCTAAGATTAAAACACACAGCTCTTCCAAAAAGAGATTTAAATTGACAGCTACAGGTAAGGTAAAAAGATCGAAAGCTTACAAAAGTCACATATTGACAAAGAAAACTACTAAAAGAAAAAGAAACTTGAGGAAATCAACAATTGCATCCGATGCTAATGCTGCAGTGATCAAAGTGTTGATTCCGTACAAGTAAAGGAGGAGTGTGGCTATGTCAAGAGTTAAAGGTGCGGTAAGAACGCGTGCAAGACATAAGAAAATATTAAAGCTGGCAAAGGGCTATTTTGGAGCTAAAAGTACAAACTTTAGAATTGCAAACCAGGCTGTAATGAAATCATTGGTTTATGCTTACAGGGATAGAAGAGCTAAGAAAAGAGATTTCAGGAAGCTATGGATTACCAGAATAAATGCTGCAGCAAGGCTGAATGGTATCAGCTATAGCAGATTTATGAATGGGCTTAAAAAGTCCGGTATAACTCTGAATAGAAAAATGCTTGCAGAAATGGCTGTTAATGACGCAAATGCTTTTGCTCAGTTAGTAGAAAAAGTTAAGTCAGCACAATAATTTTTTCAAAGAAAAGGGGGAACTCAAAGGAGCTCTCTCTTTTTATATGACCTAATAAAAAGTGCATTAATTACTAGATACTTGTGGTTGATAGGTGCAAAATGAAGAAAAATACAGAATAGAAATATTTTTCCTCATATTTGTTCCATTAAAATAATAATGAAATTTGTTATGAGGCGATGATATGAAATACATAAGCAGCTCTCAAAATCCCATTTTAAAAGAAGTTAGGGCATTAAAACAGAAAAAATACCGTGAAGAAAGCGGTATGTTTTTTATTGAGGGTATCAGATTTGTTGAGGAGGTCTTAAAAGAAGATATTCCTATTAGTAAAGTGCTTGTTTCTGAATGCCTTAGTGATGTCAATGGTGGTAAGGAAATTCTAGAGAAGGTCAAAGAAAGGGGTTGTTCCGTCTTTACAATGCCCCACAAGCTTTTTATAGAACTGTCGGATACCAAGAATCCTCAGGGGATTTTGGCGATACTACATGCTCGAAACTACAAAATTGAAGATATGTATGATGAAAAGAATTTTTTCATTATACTTGACTGTATTCAAGACCCGGGAAACATGGGGACTATAATTCGGACAGCCGATGCTGTGGGTGCAACGGGTGTTGTGCTATCAAAAGGGTGTGTAGATATTTATAATCCAAAGGTCTTAAGATCCACAATGGGTTCTGTTTTTCATATTCCCATATGCTTTAGTGAAGATATATTTAAAACCCTAGATGATATGAAATCCAAGGGAATAAAGGTTTGTGCCGCACACTTGGAAGGGGATTGCGATTATTTTGATATAGATGTTACCGATAATATTGCCATTATAATTGGCAATGAAGCTAATGGTATAAGCCAGGAAATTAAGGAATATGCGGATATTTTAGTTAGGATACCTATGGTAGGTAAGGCTGAATCATTAAATGCATCGGTTGCAGCAGGTATATTGATGTATGAGGTTTTAAGAAAAAGGGTTAAGTAGCATTATATAAGCCTTAGACACTTTCTTTTATATAATCCGATGCGAATAAAAGCTGTTTTTACTAACTTAGAGTATAATTATAGTTGGCAAGACAAGTAAATAATTAGGAGATATCCGAAGATATCTCCCATATACATAAATCATCCTGTATAATGTTAATTGACGAAAAAAAACATTGATAGGAGTAGATTTATGTATAACCT
>JAAYTO010000196.1 GCA_012523755.1 Clostridium sp.
AGGTTATACATAAATCTACTCCTATCAATGTTTTTTTTCGTCAATTAACATTATACAGGATGATTTATGTATATGGGAGATATCTTCGGATATCTCCTAATTATTTACTTGTCTTGCCAACTATAATTATACTCTAAGAATTTTATTGAATGTATGTATATTATTAATAACATTTATGCAAAAAGCACCTTTGTTTACTAAAAGGTGCTTTGTCGTCATCAAATTCCAATTCCTTACTTTACTCTCACCCTTTATTCTTAGTTTTCTGCAATTATTTCTTCTAGTATTTCCACCGCATCTTTTACATATTTGAGACACTTCGTTGTGAATACATCAGTTTGCCTTGCGGCATTTAATTGCCCCTCATCACTTAAGTCATACTTTAATAGTTCTTTACAGTTTATTGAACCGTTGAGCTTTCTAAACCTTGACGCAAAGTCCTTAACCAGCATATAGTTCCTTGCTTTGGAATATTTGTCTTCTTCATCATTCCGTCCGTATATCAAACCCAAAACCATAAAGGCACCGGTGACTGCCCCGCAAGCTTCGCCCATATATCCCATCCCGGCACCGAATGAGCACGCCATCTTAAGACTAATCTTAGCGTCTACGCCAAAATCCCCACAAAAAGCACAAAATACCGATTGTGAGCAGTTAAATCCTTTGTTGAAAAGCTCAACTGCATAGTCAGCCTTATTCATATCAAATACCCTCCCAAGCTTCATGTATAATTATACGCATTTCTGCATATTCATGCAATGCTTTTCGCCGAATAACATGAAAAAATACAAAAATCTGCAGATTGTAAATTACATCCTCATAGTTTTCTCCAACAAGTTCACTTGAAGAATAACGAACTTTCATTTTGCCATCAGAATTTCTAGAAAAAGACAAAAGAGGGAATCAATATTAATACACTTCATCATGGAACAAGCTATTTTAAAGTATAAAAAGCACCAGTAAATTTTATAGCCAACTTAATGACAACCTTTGATTTTTATGTTAGGGTAAAAGTAAGTTGCAGAAGTATCTGTTTAAGGGGGAGAAAACATGCCAGTTATGATAATCAAAATCGTACTTATTTCAATCGCAGTAACCCTTTTAGCAATGGCAGGGAGGGTTGGGTTTGCCGTCTTAACTGTACTGAGAAATATTAAAAGGTATGCCAAGCCTAGGATTGAACAAATTGATTTGTCTTCAATGCTTGATCCGGACGGGAATTATTATTCAAAATATAATAACATTTTAACCTCGGAAGGCTTTGAATTTTCAGGAGATTATTCTGTAATCACTGACCCGGGTATAGAAACCAAAATGAGAGTTTTTAAAAATATCAGCGAAAGCATAGAAGCAGATTTATATCAGATCCAATCCAAAGATGCCCTAAAGATGATGATCACACTTATTACAGAGTTTGAAGACGGTTTTACAATAGCTACATCCACAAATAGAGAACCGTCAATGTTCAAACTTAAAAATTTCAGAATATATTCTCTGCCCGATAAAAATTTGAAAGACCTAATACTGTTTCACAGGCAAAAAATTAATGAAGAAAGTAAAGTAAGAAAAGTATCGCAGGAAAAAATTAAAAAATCCGTATTTGAAAACATCGAAGATTCCTATAGTAAACAATTAAAGGAACAGCTTGAAAACGGCATATTAAAATACGATTCTGCTACCAATACATACAGACCCACACTTTACGGGGTTTTAAGAATAACTTTCAAAATGCTTATGTTTTCACTTGAAGAAGGCAGAAATAAAAGTATGTCTGACACACAAATCATGGGCAGTAACAAGAGAAAGCCATTTATTGCATTTTTTAGTTTGTTTGGTTCTGTATTAATAGTAATCGGGTTACTGTCTTATATAAAAAATGCTGAAAGCTCTGCAGATTTATATTCGAGGTTACTCTCCATTTTGTTGGGAGCACTGATTTCCATTATTATTGGCTATATACTTAAAACCAAGAAATTTAAGGATAGCTAGAAGTGAATTTAAAGATTTGTTCACCAAAAACAATCCGGCGTCTACTAAAAAGCAGAAGACGCCGGAACTAATATCTACATTAAAGAACTAAAGACGGTGCTGTATATACCCTTGCTTTCATTTCATTATCCAACATGTATAAGCCTTTGGAATCACCTGCAAACAAGTCATATTTCTTGATGTTATCATCAGCATTCTTTTCTTCCTCGCCCTGTTCATTAATGAACCAGTCAAGGAATTGCATTGTACGGAAATCATTAACTTTAATTGCAGCTTCATATATTTTATTAATGGAGTCAGTTACAAACTTTTCATGTTCAAAAGTTTTCACCAAGGGATCCTTATAATTATTGTATTTCTCATTAGGAGCAGCAATTTCTGTTAAAATTACCGATTCACCATTATTTAATAAGTATTGACGGAAAAACATAGCGTGATCCCGTTCTTCTTGTGCCTGTATAAAGAACCAATTCTCAAATCCATCTAGATTTTGATCTGCATAATAATTTGCCATGTCTAAATACAAATATGCTGAATAAAGTTCTTTATTGAGTTGTTCATTCAATAGTTTTACTATTTCTTGATTAAGCATTCTGTCTCATCCTTTCTTTGTCTTGGTGGTTTTATCTTGAAAATATCTTTTATATAGGTGTTCATATCCAATCATACAACAAGTATATAAGGTGTCGATGATATTTTTATTAATCTTACCAAATACTATATGAATCGTCAAATGTTTTTGCTATATTTGTTCGTTTTGCAGTTCTTCCAATTTGACACCAATATCATCATTTTATTATACCCTGTCAGACAGGATAAAATAAGTTTGTACGGGCACAGGTGAATTCAGTTAAATTTGCTTTGAAGCACCATTATACCCTGTAAACCGCGTAATCAATAATTTTAATGATCAGCATTACTGTGTTCATGCAAGGTAATCATGATATCCCTTGCAATCCTTTCGTTTTCAGTGCTTTTTAAATCCTTATACGCAATCATGTTTGTACCTTCAAAAACAAATATATACGGCGAGTATGTATATTCCCGGATGCTGTCCTCAGCAGTTTCTATGCCATAAATCAAGACCTTTAAATCATGTCCGACATAATCGTATATATTAATCCCGAGCTTTTTTGCCTCTTGCTCTAAATTAAAATCATCTCCGTATCTGTTATCCTTGTAATCCATCTTGTCTGTGACATGAATTCTCCATACCATGCCACTGTTTACTGCAATTTGCTTATCCTTCGGTGTTACGCTATGAATTTTTCCCATTATAATTGCACTGTTGTCAACCTCTTTTTTCATATCGCTATAGGACAAATCAATATTATATGGGATTAATTCATAAGAAATATCGGAAATTTTAACCCACTTGCCGTCATCGCCTCCCACTAAACTAACCTCTGCCCATTCTCCTTGACGTTTTGTTATATAAAATACGCTTGTATGATTTTCCTGATATATATCCTCTTCATTGGCTGACCTGTATATTATCCCACTTTTAGCAATACCGAAATTTGCATTGTCAAATAAATTTTTATCAAAGGAAACGGCATTTTTAAGAATATATCCCTGTATTGGCGGTATATTCATTACAGGAAGCTGAACATAATAAAAATCATCGTTTTCATCATAAATTACATATACAAGGTTATTTTTCATAAGTTCAACAGCAATACCAGTTCCTTGGGGATCGGCAAACAGGTTGGTGTCTTCTGTTACAATAGCAGTGCTTGACCTGCTTTCCGACACTATACGCCCTATGCTCTTTTTGATCTTTTCATTATCTTCCGACATCTTCAGATAATCATCCGCCAAGGCTTTATTGCCGCCCTCCCATACCGGATATTGAACATCGGTGGGCATACCGAAAACATAGGTATAACCGTCCCCTTGCAAAGCAATTGAGCGGTTCCCGGGGTCTGTAATATCCTCATGAGTGAATTTATCACCTTCGAGCATTTCTATATAAAACAACAATCCCGTGCCTTCTCCGTATTCTTGGCGAATGGCCTTATGATAAACATATACTATATTATTATTTCTTTCTTCAATTTCATATTTATTTTCCCAACTTTTCGGAAGTTCAAAATAGCACTCAAAGGTTTTACAGAAATATGGTATATTGTTTTGGGAATTAAAACCTACCAACATTCCCACTACACCGACAACAATCAGCATCGAAACAAAAGCCAAAGCCCCAGTCTTCTTCGCTTTTATGTTTAAAATATTCTCAAATCTCTTTTTCGCCCTTTTTCCGTTTTCAGAAAAACTTGTGGAAAGAGCGGGTGGTTTCAGGTTTTTATTCATTCGAAACACCTCCGTTTAAATAGGTTGAAAGTACAGCTTTCTCGGTTTTTTGCATTGCTTTTAAAATCGCCAGCGAATATTCTTTTCTAAAATTCATGTCACTGTTTTTCACCACGACATCATCGCAGGAATACTCCAGATCGCGGTTTGCCGCCTTTACCATTAAATATACAAGGGGGTTGAACCAGTGTATGGAATTTGCTGCAATCAGTAGTAACTTGCACCAGATGTCACCCCGTTTGAAATGAGTAAGCTCATGTTTTAATACAACATAAAGCTCATTTTTGGAATAATGGTTTCCCGGCAATAAAATCGTAGGCTTTAAAAATCCTATCATCATAGGACTTGCTATCTTATTGCATTCTAAAAGCTGCGGTTTTACTTTAAGCTTCATATCCTTTAAAACATCCTCCAAGACTTCAATATTAATCTTCTTACAATAGGGCTTAATTCTTCTCTTGAAGATTATGTAGTTTATAATGTGATATAGAAAAAAGCTTACAGTACCTGTTGCCCAAACAACAGCCAATAACTCCTGCAATGTAATAACCGGTGCGTAGCCGGCAGAAACGAGCGAAGTACTGTCTTTTGGAGTATAGCTGTCATCCATAATCATAACAGGTACTCCTTCTTGCCTGAAAACCACTGTTTGATTGGGAACTGACAGCTTTACAGGGGCTTCAGGCAATTCAATCCTGACCGGAATTATTAATCTTATGGCTGCAATCAGCCACACAAAATAACGCCATTTTGCACTGTAACGTTTGTTTAAAAGGGGCGAAACAATCAGCAACAACAAGATAACTGCCGACATGGAAAGGGAAATGGCAAATACGTTTTTCAGCATTACTCCGCCTCCTCAATGAACTTTTTCAGTTCCTCCAAATCCTCTTTTGAAATGTTTTTGCCGTCATACAATGATGTAACAAGGCTTTTGAGGGAATTGTTGTGCAGTTTCTGTAAAAATGACTTGCTTTCTTTCTGCAGATATTCCTCTTTATTCACAAGGGACTCGTAAACATTAAGCCTGCCCTCCTTGCGGCATTTTAGAAAACTACGGTCACACAAACGGGTAAGAAAATTAAGCACAGTGGTTTTCTGCCAAGTCTTATCAAGGTTTGCCATTATGTACTCCGATGTTACCTTCTCCTGTGCATCCCAGATAACCATCATAATTTCCAGCTCACTGTCGGGAAGTTTTTTTATGTCTGGCATTTTCATCACTCCTTATTTTACAATTGTCGAATCTATTACTATTTTACAATTGTAAAATGTATTTGTCAAGATGTTATGAATGAAAATCCACATAGATAACTTTGTAGATTCCCTCTTGTACATAATATATAATAGAATTGGAGATAAAAGTATTTGGAATATGAGAAGGCTTACTATGAAGAAGAAAATAGATTTTATATTCGGAATGCTATTTGCAGTTGCTACCATAGCATTTATCGTATTGTTTCTAACCAATGATAAGTTTTTTAATTGGGCATTTGAAAGACATCATAATGTATTAAGTTGGTATATAAGACCCTTGTTTATAATACCAATGGTTATATTTGCATTTAAGAAAAGCTTTACCGGTATATTTGCTTCTGTTTTTGCTCTGTTTACAAGTATGTTCTGGTTTCCCGCTCCTACTGCAAACAATCCTCAAGTTTTAGAGTTTTTAGCTTTTGAAATGGAATATCTCAAAGGTGAATGGACCTCTCCCAAAATACTTATGAGTTTGGCAGTACCCTTGTTTTTCTTTATGCTTCTTACAGCAGCATGGAAAAGAAACTGGAAATGGCTTTTGGGTGTTATCATAGGGGCAGCCGTTTTAAAATTTGTTTGGAGTATTGCCTTTAGCGGTGAAGCAGGCATGTCTATTCTAAAACCTGCATTATTGGGCTTGATTGTCTGTATCGGTGGATTGGGTTATTATTTTAAGAAGCATAAGCGTTCGGATAAAAACTAATAATATTTTGTCATTTATGATTTCTTTTAGCTCATTATCGCTTAATATAATAATAAGTTTCATAACAATAATAGCAACAATCGATTTAATGTTTATATAGCAAACTACACCGGGAAGATTCCTGAAGCAGTTTTAGGAATTTGGAGGCAATATGGTTTTGGTAGTATTTTAGGGGGATATCTGAAGTTTATTAATCCTAACGAGTTTCAGCCTATATTAAAAGATGTTTATGTCAGGAATCAAGATTCAATTGCATTATTTACAACTTCTATGGGAGATATCATTGTCTGGGAGGATAATAAATACTTAATCCTACTCAATTTTAGAAGAGGTAAAATTAAAGGAATATCCTCTGGTTTTAAGTATTTTTTTTCTCTGATTTGGAAGATGTGTCTTTTCTAGAAGATAACTTAGATTGGAACCCTTACCCAGAGGCAATTAAAAAGTATTGACAACCAGCATTTGATGAGTGCTTCGGGTATGTGCCATTACTTGGATTGGGCGGACCTGAAAAGATAGAAAATTTAAGTAAAGTTAAACTTATTGAACATATTTATTTGATTACACAATTCATGGGACAGATTGAGTAGTATATAAGAATAATGACCGGTTGTTTCCAGAACTGCCGTCCGGACAATCCAGAATATGCACTCAGTTTATTGTGGTTTTTCCGGATTTAGTTCAACCCATCCAAAAGGGAGAAGCTGACTAGTGCAATTATTGATAGGCTGATCCACCATAGCCATTTGCTTGTTTTTCAAGGCCAAAGCTACAGGCTAACACATTCAACCATGAAATCCCAATAATGGGACAGGGGGTGCTCGGAAAATTAAGTTCCGTACTGCTCGGATTTATACTTGCCAAAAACATCTGTATCTTAATCTCAATTTCTCCAGTTGAATGGCTGACTGTATCTAGCTGTGAATGTCAAGTAGTTTTTTACACTTTTCGGTCAATATTTTTTTGCACCTAATTATTACCAAATATGGTTTGCCGATGTTTTAGCCTATAGCTTTCTCCATCAAGATTCAGCACTTGACACTTATGAACAATTCGATCTAGTATTGCTGTAGTTATTGCTGGATCGCCTAAAAGTTCTCCCCAATCTTCTGGTCCTTTGTTTGAAGTAATAATAATTGAGGACTGACCGTAAAGCTTGTTAATTAGCTGAAAGAATAAATTTGCTTTATTTTTTTTCATTGCAAGAAACATCAAGTCATCGATTATAATCAAATCAGAGTCAATTATGCGTTTGTATTTTGTTTTTGAAGTTCTTAGTATATCTTGTGTTTTAAGTACATGTATTAAATCATGCATAGTTATAAAGTGAACTTTGTATCCACAATTAATGGCTTCAATTCCTAAACCTATAGAAAAAAATGTTTTACCAACTCCAGTAGGATCAAGCAGGATTAAATTATAACCCTGCTCAATCCAGCTTAATTCTCTGAGCTGATTAAATTGCTTCTTACTTAACGTAGGCTGTTCTTTTAGGTCAAATTCATCAAGGGTCTTATACTCTGGAAAAGCAGCATGTTTCAATCTTTTCTCAAAACGCTTTTCTTCTCTTCCTTGTATTTCGCATTTTAAAAGTTCTTCTAGAAACTTTTCATAAGATATTGACTGGTTTATCGCTTGATTAAGTACATCTTTAATTTGTACTGCAATATGGTTCAAATTCACCGTTTTAAGCATCGAGTTGCATAACAGCGTGTGCGGTTGTAGCCGAGACTGAGAAAAGTCGAGGATAATATAATCATTATCTGAGGCAATTTGAATCATCTTTTAAGTAGTCGTGTTGGCATTTGAGTTCTTCGGATGCTCCTTCTTGGCTTCTTTAATACAATTAGCATTTATTGTTTGTACTGCATTTATCATGTCTTTTGCTAATGAACTAGGAGGAATCCCATTTGAACAAAAAATGGACGATTATCAATGGCAATAGAAATAATACGATAACTATTAAAATAGTTAAAAACTTATGCTTTAGAAGCCATGATGTAATTTTCAACGACATATTAAACTTCCTCCACTTTGATGATAAACATACTCATAATTTCAGCTTAACTCAGTACTTTATCAAGCAAATCCCTTATATCGTTCCTAAGCTGCAGTTCAAGTCTCAAGCTGTCCAATGTATCCATGCCAAGCTGCTTATTATAGTCCTCATTTTCCGAAAGCACGGTGCTGAATACGGTTTCATTCTCATTTAGTAAAAACATCCCACAAGCTATCTGCATTTTTCAGTTCGCCTGTGATCCCCTTAATCTTTCTCACCATTCCAAACATATGAGGTGTAGCGCCCGCCGCTCAATTTGATAATCTCACCTTTTTTCAGCAGATCATTCAAAGCTCTTTGTACTGTAACTTGGCTGATGTCAGGGCATTTCTGCAATATTTCGGTTTTTGTGATTTTTCCAAGTGTGCCCTTTATGATTTCACGAACGCGATCCGGTTTTGACAAACCACTCGTATTTAAAAGCTTTACACGCGAGGAAAACTCCCTGTACGCATTTACTATAACACCAAGCATATATTCTACGAATGGTGCATAATCGTTTATCCCCTTATGCCAGTCGACAGAACTAAGCTGTAATGCCTCGTAATAGGTTTCTTTGGATTGTTCAATCAGTTTTTCAATACTGATATATTTGCCGACGATATATCCGGACCGATAGAGCAAAAGTAACGTCAGCAAACGGCTTATGCGTCCGTTGCCATCGTTGAACGGATGGATACAAAGAAAATCTAGGATGAACATCGGAATAATTAAAAGGGGATCGGCTTTTCCGGTGTCCAGAGCTTGCTCGTACAATTTACAAATTTGTGCGATAGCCTCTGGTGTCTCCCATGCTGAAATCGGCTGGAAACGGACAAATTTGTTGCCGGATTCATCTTCTTCGGCTATGACATTATCGGAACTTTTATATCTTCCTCCGAAAGAAAGACCGCTGAATTTATATAAATCACGATGCATTTGCAGAATGATCGATGGTCTCGGTGGGATATAATCATGGCTTTCGTGAATGGTGGCCAAAACGTCTCTGTAACCGGCAATTTCCTGCTCATTTCGATTTTTCGGCATGGTTTTATCACGGACGATTTTTTTCAGTCGTTCGTCCGAAGTGAAAATGCCTTCTATTTTATTTGAAGCTTCAGTGCTTTGAATTTTTGATATTTCCATGAGTTGTGTCAATGTATCGGCTTTAGCCTCTACAAACAGTGTTTGCTCAACTTTGAATTCATGGATTTGAGTCAGCAGGTTAACAATATCCGGTGTCAAAAGCTTTTGCCAACGGTTTGTGTAATCAAAATCTCTCATTTTATCCCTCGCAATGGTCAATTTAATCATATTATGACCCAATAGTTAAATTAAAGTGTATCATTAAAAAATTGAATTGTCAATTTGAATTTGATCATATTGCACGGTAAAAGCATGAACCCATCTCCTGCCAATACTCTCACAAGAGAGTTTTTTAAAATGCCATTTCAGCATTTAATATTCAGGCAAGAAAATCATTTTTTAAGAAATGCCCCCGGG
>JAAYTO010000197.1 GCA_012523755.1 Clostridium sp.
GAAAAGCAAGGGTATTTAAGTCTTCTTAAATATTACCTTGAAGTTAGAGTGTAAACTATGAAACCGCCGTATACGTGAACCGTACGTACGGTGGTGTGGGAGGTCGGTAAATAAAATAATTATTTACCTCCTACCCGATTGGGATTTCACGAAGTGAAATTACCAAAAAGCGATGGGACTCGATGTCCCCGGAGCTATAGAATACTTGAATTTATTGATTATGGGTTTCACTTGAAGTTTTTGTGTGATAGAATATCATAAAGGGAGCGGAGGAGTATCTTTAATGCAAAGGGCCAAATATAAGAGAGTAATGTTAAAAATAAGCGGTGAGGCTTTAGCGGGAGAGAAAAGGCAGGGAATTGACACAGAGACGATAAACGAAATCTCTTCAAGGATTAAAGAGATCTATGACATGGGAGTGGAGGTTGCAATTGTTGTAGGTGGAGGCAATTTTTGGAGAGGTAGAAGCGGAAAGGGAATGGATCGTACGACAGCAGACCATATGGGGATGCTTGCAACGGTTATTAATGCATTAGGACTTCAGGATGCTCTTGAAGCTAATGGAATTCCCACAAGAGTACAGACAGCGATTGAAATGAGACAAATAGCAGAACCTTATATAAGAAGAAAAGCAGTAAGGCATTTAGAGAAGAAGCGAATAGTTATTTTTGCATGTGGTACTGGTAACCCATATTTTTCAACCGATACCACGGCGGCTTTGAGGGCGGCGGAAATTGATGCAGAGGTTATACTGCTGGCAAAGAAGGTTGATGGAGTGTATGACTGCGATCCAATGGTGAATCCAAATGCCAGAAAATTTGACAGACTTTCCTTCCTGGATGTACTTAATAAGGAATTGGGTGTTATGGATTCGACTGCTGCTTCACTTTGCAAGGACAATAATATTCCGATTATAGTTTTTGGTTTAAATGAGCCGGATAATATTATTAAGGTTGTACTTGGTGAGAATATTGGTACAACAATAATGTAATAACAAAGGAGGAATATAGCATGTCAAGGGAAGAGTATAAGGTTTTTGAGGAAAAGATGAAGAAAACTTTAGGAGTTTTAAAGAATGAGCTTAATACTGTAAGGGCAGGCAGGGCAAATCCATCTATTCTAGACAGAATTATGGTTAACTATTACGGAACGCCTACACCGATTAATCAATTGGCTAATGTATCGGTTCCCGAACCAAGAGTAATAGTAATACAGCCTTGGGATTCCAGTATTTTAAAAGAAATTGAAAAGGAGATTCAAAAGTCCGATATAGGTATAAATCCCAACAATGACGGCAAGATTATACGTTTAGTTTTCCCGGTTCCTACTGAGGAAAGGAGAAAAGAGCTTACAAAGATTGTTAAAAAATATGGTGAGGAGTCCAAAATTGCTATCAGATCAATTAGAAGAGATGCAATTGAGCAGATGAAAACTTTAAAGAAAAACAGTGAGATTACTGAAGATGACCTTAGAAATGCTGAAAAGGATATTCAAAACCTTACAGATAAGTATATTGAAGAAATTGATAAAACCATTCAATTAAAAGAAAAAGAGATACTTGAGGTTTAGTTAATGGAGGCTGAAGGAATAATAGGTTTTGCACTGAAAGATGCAAAAACTATGCTAAATAAAAACGGTAAAAAAATTGGAAGAATAATACTTGCATCCCAGCCCAAATCAGATCCTGTAGAGATTGAAGAGTATTTCAGGGTGATTAATGTGGCTAAAGAAGATGAAGAAAGTTATGTTCTTGTTGTATGCAAACCCCTCTAATAAAGAGGGGTTTGCAAATATTAAGGGGTACATATTATTTTCGTGAAGAAAAATATGAAAGAAACATTGTGGAGCACGAAAAGGTATTTATTGATTTTGATAAAGCTTATATATATAATAATAATTACAGTTCGAAGGTCTGTCAGCAGTATTGGAGGTTATAATGATTTTTTTTAAGAATATATTTAAAAAAAGCCAAAAAACTGAAATAGATTACAGCAATTTGCCGCAGCACATTGCAATAATTATGGATGGAAACGGAAGATGGGCTAGAAAGAGGTCATTGCCCCGTTCGGTAGGGCATAGGGAAGGTGCAAAAACTCTGAAGAAAATTACAACCTTCTGTGGGGAAATCGGTATAAAATACTTGACTGTTTATGCTTTTTCAACCGAAAATTGGAGGCGTCCCCAAAGTGAGGTTGATGCATTGATGTCGCTTCTTCTGGATTATTTAAAAAATGCAGAGACCCATATTGGGGGCAAAAATGTACGAATAAAGACTATTGGTGATGTGAGCGTTTTCAACAGTGAAATTAAGAAAGAGATTAATCGTGTGACAAAACTTACCAGCAAGAATACCGGTCTTGAGCTAAATATAGCTCTCAACTATGGTAGCAGAGATGAAATTGTACATGCTGTAAAAGAAATTGCAAAGAAAGTAGTTCAGGGTAAAATAAAAGCTGAGGACATCAGTGAGGAGATGTTGAACGATAAGCTTTATACTTCGGATACGCCGGATCCCGATCTTTTAATTAGACCTGGAGGGGAGAAGAGGTTGAGCAATTTCTTGTTGTGGCAGTCGGCTTATACCGAATTCTGGTACACTGATACGCTATGGCCTGATTTTAAGGAGGAGCATATAATTGGAGCCATTTTGGACTATCAGAACAGAAACAGACGATTTGGAGGGATTTAAAATTGCTTAAAACCAGGGTGGCAAGTGCTGCTGTGGCAGTTTTTATACTTATTGCTGTTGTGTGTTCAGGTAAAACGGTTGTTGGAATATCGGTTTTTTTTGTTTCAATAATTGCTATGTATGAGTATTTTAAAGCACTTGAAAATGCTGCGTATAGACCTATAAAGCCTATAGGTTATATTTCATGTCTATACATACTTTTGATTTGCTTCGATAACATTTCCTTTAACTCTTTAAAATTGTTTCAAAATATGTTGTCGTTAGAATTTCTGTCAATGATAATTTTTCTGATGTTGGTGGCTTTATTGTCCTACACTGTTTTTTTACATCAAAAATACAATATAGTGGACGGTGCTGTTACATTTTTTGGCGTTTTTTATATAACTTTTTTATTTTCCTTTATTGTTCTTATAAGGAATTTGGAAAACGGATTCTTTCTTATATGGCTAGTTTTTATTGGAGCTTTTTCCACAGATACCTTTGCATACTTTTCGGGACGTTTTTTTGGCAGGCGAAAGCTTATGACGGCGATAAGCCCGAAAAAAACTGTGGAAGGAGCAATGGGTGGGATGCTCGGATGTACAATTGTAACGGTGTTGTACGGAATGTATCTTAGGGAAAGCGGCAATATTTCGGATATTTCACTGTATCATTACATAGTGTTGGGGGTTTTATGTGGCACAATATCTCAGTTGGGAGACTGGACGGCATCTGCCATAAAGAGATTTGTCAAGGTTAAGGACTTTGGAAATATTATGCCTGGACATGGTGGGGCTCTTGACAGGTTTGACAGTATATTGTTTACGGCTCCTGTGCTTTATTTTTATATCAGCTTTATTGTGTAACAGCGGAAAATTATTAAAGTGAAAGTTGCTTTTGTCCTACTGGAATGTTTCATAATAAATAATTAAAGGATATATATATGATGGAGGAGCAAAGGGACTCTATGAGGGAAAAATATCCAAAATGTAATTAAAGGAGATATATATGGTGGAGAGAATATCGGTTTTGGGTTCCACAGGTTCGATAGGTGTTCAAACCTTAGATGTGGCTAAAAACCTTAATATAAAGGTTGATGGATTGTCGGCAAATAAAAATATTGAACTGCTTGAAAAGCAAGCGAGGGAATTTAAACCCAGTATTGTTGCAGTAATGGATGAGAACCGGGCAGCTGTTTTGAGGGCAAGACTTAAAGACACTTCCATTAAAGTGGAGCATGGAATTGAGGGTCTAAAAAAGGTTGCTTCAGTTGAAAGTGCCCAGACTGTTGTTACATCTATTGTTGGAATAGCCGGGCTTGTGCCTACGATGGAAGCTATTAAAAGCGGTAAAAATATTGCCCTTGCAAATAAGGAGACCCTTGTAACCGCAGGCTCGATTGTTATGGCAGAGGCTCAAAAAAGGAAAGTAGAGATTCTACCGGTAGATAGCGAGCATTCGGCTATTTTTCAAAGCTTAATGGGCAATAATATAGAGGATGTATCAAAAATCATTTTGACTGCTTCGGGAGGACCCTTTAGAGGAAGAAAGAGGGATGAGCTTAATAATGTATCGGTCAAAGAAGCGTTGAAACATCCCAATTGGAGTATGGGAAGCAAGATAACCATTGATTCTGCGACGATGATGAATAAGGGTCTAGAGGTAATTGAAGCCCGTTGGCTTTTTGATATTCCCTTAGACAGGATTGAGGTTTTGATCCATCCCCAGAGTATTATTCACTCAATGGTGGAATACAAAGATGGGGCGATAATGGCTCAGTTGGGCTCTCCTGACATGAGAGTTCCGATACAGCTTGCACTTACATACCCCAAAAGGCTTACGAACAGCTTTTCAAAGCTTGACCTTTTAAAGAACAACAGCCTTACCTTTGAATCTCCTGACGTGGAAACTTTTCCATGCCTTAAGCTTGCATATGAGGCATTAAGAATTGGTGGAACAATGCCAGCAGTGTTAAATGCTGCAAATGAAGAGGCGGTAAGGTTGTTTTTAGAAGAAAAAATAGGCTTTTTGGAGATACCGCGGATAATAGAAAAGGTTATGGAAAGCCATTCGGTTATGAGTGTACCGGATCTTGATGCTATAATTGAAATGGATTTATGGGCAAGAGACAGGGTTAAAGAAATGAATTACAATTAGTGCCTCTTAAGTCAAGTTCGTATGTGTTACTTGGTTGTTGGGTGATATAGAAATGAATTACAATTAGTGCCTCTTAAGTCAAGTGCGTATGTGCTACTTGGTTGTTGAGTGATATAGAAATAGATTATAATTAATGCTTGTTAAGGAGGTTTTAGATGAGACTTTTAATGGTTTTTATGGCGTTTAATTTAATTATTATAGTACATGAATTGGGACACTTTATTGTTGCAAAACTATCAAACATTAAGGTTGAAGAGTTTTCCCTTTTTGTCGGACCTAAGATTTTCAGTTTCAAGAGAGGAGAAACAACATATTCTTTAAGGGTGTTTCCTATACTTGCCTATGTTAAAATGGAAGGCGAAGAGGAGGAATCTTACAGTGAAAGGTCATTCAGTAACAAGCCTGTGTGGGTGCGGGCTTCGGTTATAGCAGCCGGGCCTTTAGCCAATTTGCTTTTGGCATTTTTAATTATCTGCATTGTGTATTCTGCCACCGGTTATAGCACCAGAACCATAGACCGGATACAGGAAGGTTCTGCTGCTGATAATGCAGGCATTATGGAGGGAGACACCGTTATCGGTTATAACGGCAAGCGTATATATGACCCAATGGAAGTAATACAATTTTTGTACATTTCAAAGGGAGAACCCGCAACAATTGCAGTTAAAAGAAAGGGAGTAAAAGAACCCATTGAGATGGATATTGAGCCTACAGTTTACAAAGAATACCTTCTGGGTTTTTATGCCGATGACGCACTGGGAAAATCCAATGTTGTAGCCGATCTGGCGATGGGAGGACCGGCGGAAAAGGCGGGTATGCAAGTGGGTGACAGAATAACAGCTTTAAACGGTACAGAGGTTACAAGTATAGAGGAGATAAAGGCTTTTTTAAAAGAAAACAAGGAAGCATCGGTGGATGTTACCGTAGACAGACAGGGAAACGAGCAGGTGTTGAAGGTTACACCTAAGTTAACGGAAAACTATTACCTTGGAATAGAGTTTTCCAGTGTGGAGAAAGGCAGCCTTTTAGGTATAATGAGTAGTGCTGCCGGATTTACCTATTCCAATATCCGCATGGTACCTTACAGCCTGTATTGGCTTGTGACTGGTCAGGTGTCCGTAACGGAAATGACAGGACCTGTAGGTATTGTCAGCACTATGAATAACGTTGCCCAAAAGAGTGAAACCTTTATGGAGGCACTTTTGCAGATTCTTCTCTGGACGGGTCTTATAAGTGCGGCAATCGGTGCCACCAATCTTGTACCCTTTCCGGCTCTGGACGGAAGCAAGCTTTTGATTTTAGCTATCGAAGCTATAAGCAGAAAGAAGATTCCTGTAGAAAAGGAAGCAATAATTACAACAATAGGGTTCTTTATTTTGATAGGGTTTTCAATATTTGTTATGGCCAACGATATAATGAGATTTATTATAAAATAATCCCACTAATAATGTAATTGGCCTGTTTTGGATATATCCTATGGAGTTGAGGGTATCCGAAATTATTTGATGAGGGAGAAGTATTGAATGGATTATATTGATAGAATAAAAACAAAGATGATAAGGGTTGGAGATGTTTGCATAGGAGGCAGATCGCCCATAGCCGTTCAGTCTATGACCAATACCGACACAAGGGATATAAAAGGTACTGTTAATCAGATAAAGATGTTGGAAGAAGAAGGATGTCAAATAATAAGACTGGCAGTACCGGACAATGAGGCGGCAGAGGCCATAGAGCATATAAAAAAATCTATAAAAATACCTCTTGTAGCTGATATACATTTTGATTACCGGCTTGCCATAGAAAGTATGGAAAAGGGTGCTGATAAAATAAGGATTAATCCCGGCAATATCGGGGACAAAGAAAGGGTTAAAAAGGTCGTTGAGGTTGCAAAGCAAAGAAAAATACCCATTCGCATCGGGGTAAATGCCGGGTCTTTAGAGAAGAATATTACACAAAAGTATGGGCTAACTGCCCGTGCCATGGTGGAGAGTGCATTAGAGCATGCACGGATACTGGAGGAATTGGATTTTTACGATATTGTCTTTTCTTTAAAGGCATCTAGTGTGCCAATGACCATTGCGGCATACAGGCTTATGTCGGAAAAAACCGATTACCCGCTGCATATTGGTGTAACCGAGGCGGGGACATTGTTTAGGGGTACAATTAAGTCCTGTGCAGGTTTGGGGTGTTTGCTTGCGGAAGGCATAGGGGACACAATAAGGGTATCCCTCACTGGCGATCCAAAAGAGGAGGTAAGAGTCGGACGCGAATTGTTAGGGTCTCTTGGGCTTTTGAAGGTAGGAGTTGAGTTTGTTTCCTGTCCTACATGCGGAAGATGCCAGATAGACCTTATAAAAATAGCTTCTGAGGTGGAAAAAAGGCTTGGAAAGCTGGAGAAGACAATAAAGGTTGCTGTTATGGGGTGTGCCGTAAACGGACCCGGTGAGGCAAAGGAAGCCGACATTGGTATTGCGGGAGGTAAGAATGAGGCACTTCTTTTCAAAAAAGGGGAAATAATAAGAAAAATTCCTCAGGACAGAATAGTGGACGAGCTTATGGAGGAAATCATAAAAATGTAGTGCAAAAAGAGGGGTTTAATTATGCAAAATGTAACAATAGAGGATAAGATGCTCCCGGAACTTTTCCCGGAGATTAAGGACAATGATATTGTAAAGAAATATTTTGGTTCTGCGAGAATCCGGGGTATAAACCTTTATAAAAAGTCAAGGAAGCTGGAAATCCAAATAATATCCGATAATCTAATACCGGCAGAGGCCTTGGAAAATTTGGAACGAACCTTAAGGATGATTTTTAAACTTGAACAGGTATATGTCAAGGTTTTTTTTAATGTAAATTTTCCCATTGAAAAATTAATTGCAAAATATTGGAAAAGCATTATGTACATGGTTAAGAAGAAAATCGCCCTATGCAGGGGAATAATGGACGGTTGTATATGGTGCATTAAAGATAAGAGGCTTCAAATACAACTTAAAACAAAGGGATGTGAGATTTTAAAGAGCAAAAAATGTGACAGCCTGATAGAAAAAATACTAGAGGACAGTTTTGGTATAAAGATCCGGGTTGAATTCATAGATTGCATGATAAATGAGGAAGTAATAAACGAGTATATAGAGTTTAGGGAAAATCAAGAAGCCAAAGTTGTGACCGATACTGTCATAAACAATATTCAAAATGAAATAAAGGCAGCGGAGTCTTCCAAGTCTTATGTTTCGAATACAAAGGCAGGAAATTCGGAGATAATTTTAGGAAAAAGCTTCAATGACAGTATAATGAAGATGTCCGAGGTTACGCAAGATTCCGGCAGAGTTTCAATATGTGGCGATATAATAAGGACGGAGGAACGTACACTTAACAGCGGTAAGACCCTTTACATATTTGATATAACCGACTATACCGGTTCAATTACCGTAAAGATTTTTCTGGACAAAAGCAAGCATGGGAACGTTATAGAGCGGTTGAAGGAAAATGTTTCGGTGAAGGTTCGGGGTGAAGCACAGTATGATAAATTTTCTAAAGAACTTACTGTTATTGCCTCAGACATTATCCAGGTTCAGAAAAATACTAAAAAAGATAATGCTGCAAAAAAAAGGGTAGAACTCCATCTCCATACACAGATGAGTGCAATGGATGGTGTTACATCGGTGAAGGCATTGGTAAAACGGGCTCATGAATGGGGACACAAGGCAATTGCCATAACCGACCATGGGGTTGTGCAGGCATACCCTGATGCCTGTGATGCTGGAAAAAAACACGGAATAAAGATAATTTATGGTATTGAAGCATATCTTTTAGATGATGCCGTTCCTATAGTCTACTATGCCAACGGACATTCCATTGATGGCGATTTTGTTGTATTTGATATTGAGACCACGGGTCTTCAAGCGGATAAGGACAAAATTACCGAAATTGGTGCAGTTAAATTGAGGAATGGAAAGGTAGTGGATACATACAACGCCTTTGTAAACCCCCAAATTCCAATACCAGAGTTTATTGTAAAACTCACAGGCATTACCGACGAAATGGTAGCGGAGGCACCAACTATTGAATCGGTTTTACCGAAGTTTCTAGAGTTTTCAAAGGGAGCAGTGTTGGTGGCACATAATGCATCCTTTGACATAGGATTTATAAGGCACAATGCAAGGCTTTTAGGAATAGACCTAGAAAATCCTGTTGTGGATACCCTAGAGCTTTCCCGGCAGATGTTTCCCGAACTTTCAAAGCATAAACTCAATATTGTTGCAAAGCATTTAGGGGTTGAATTGAAAAATCATCACAGGGCTCTTGACGATGCTATGGCTTGTGCAGGTATTTTTACTAAATGCATTGATATTTTGAAGGGAAAAAATGTTAAGACCATTGATGATATAGATAATACTTTTGGGGATTGTGAAAACAGTTATAAGTCTCATTCCACATATCATGCAATTATACTTGTAAAAAATTATATAGGTCTTAAAAATTTGTACAAGATTGTGTCCCAGTCGCATCTTAAGTATTTTCACAAAAGACCGAGACTTCCCAAAAAGCTTTTTATGTCACATAGAGAGGGGCTTATTCTCGGAAGTGCATGTGAGGCGGGAGAACTTTATAGGGCAATAGTTAACAAAAAAAGCGACGAGGATATTTCAAAAATTGTAAGATTTTACGATTATCTTGAAATACAGCCTCTGGGCAATAATCAATTTATGATTAATAACGGGACGGTAAACAGCCAGGAGGAGCTTAAGGATATAAACAGGAAGATTGTAGCGTTAGGAGAGAAGTATAAAAAGCCGGTGGTTGCAACCTGTGATGTTCATTTTATGGATCCGGAAGATGAGGTCTTCAGAAGAATACTTATGGCAGGACAGGGATTTTCCGATGCGGACAATCAGGCTCCCCTCTATTTGCGTACTACCGAGGAGATGCTTGAGGAATTCAGCTACCTTGGAGAAAAGAAATGCCATGAGGTGGTTGTTGAAAATACAAACAAGATAGCGGATATGTGTGAGGCGATAATTCCCATACCCGATGGCACTTTTCCGCCCCAAATAGAAGGTGCTGAGGAAGAAATTAAGACTATGGCGGAAAAAAAAGCAAAGGAAATTTATGGCGAAAAACTTCCTGAGGTAGTAGAAAAACGAATGGAAAAGGAATTAAACTCGATTATTAAAAACGGTTTTTCGGTGATGTATATTATTGCACAAAAGCTGGTAGCCAAGTCCTTAAGTGACGGTTATCTTGTGGGCTCCAGGGGATCTGTTGGTTCTTCCTTCGTAGCGTATCTTACCGGTATAACCGAGGTTAATTCTCTGCCACCGCACTATATCTGCGAAAACTGTAAATACTGTGAATTTATCCAGGACGGAAGTTATGGCTGTGGTTTTGACCTGCCTCAAAAGGTTTGTCCCAATTGCGGCAATGAGCTTAAAAGGGATGGATATGATATTCCCTTTGAAACTTTTTTGGGATTTGACGGAGATAAAGAACCGGATATTGACCTGAATTTCTCGGGGGAATACCAGCCGATTGCCCACAAATACACAGAAGAACTGTTTGGGATAGGGCATGTATACCGAGCGGGTACAATTGGAACCATTGCGGAAAAGACAGCTTTTGGATTTGTTAAAAATTATCTTGATGAACGGGAGATAGTTAGAACCAATGCAGAGATAAGCAGGCTTGTAAGGGGCTGTACCGGCGTGAAGAGGACTACAGGGCAGCACCCCGGTGGTGTTATGATTGTTCCTCAGGATCGGGAAATTTACGAGTTTTGCCCGATACAGCGTCCTGCAGATGATACAACCTCAAGTATTATCACAACCCATTTTGATTATCACTCCATAAGCGGACGTCTATTAAAGTTGGACATATTAGGACATGACGACCCCACGGTCATAAAAATGCTTGAGGATCTTACCGGTGTTAACGCCCGGACAATTCCCATAGGAGAGGAAAGAACAATGGGTCTTTTCAGCAGTACCGAGCCGTTAAATATTCGACCCGAAGACATAAACAGCGAGGTGGGAACCTTTGCTGTTCCTGAGTTTGGGACAAAGTTTGTTCGGCAGATGCTTGTGGATACAAGACCAACAACTTTTTCCGAGCTCATAAGGATATCGGGACTTTCCCATGGAACCGATGTGTGGCTCAACAATGCCCAGGATCTTGTCAGGAATAAGGTGGCAACACTCTCTGAGGTTATATGTACCAGGGATGATATAATGCTGTATTTGATATATTGTGGGCTGCCCGATAAGACAGCATTTAAAATTATGGAGGATGTGAGAAAGGGCAAAGGGCTTAAAGAAGAGTACGAGAAAATAATGAGGGAGAATAAGGTACCCAACTGGTATATTGAGTCCTGTAAAAAAATAAAATACATGTTTCCCAAAGCCCATGCGGCGGCCTATGTAATGATGGCCTTTCGAATTGCATGGTTTAAGGTGTATTATCCTGAAGCATTTTATGTTGCCTATTTTACAGTCAGGGCGGACGAGTTTGATGCCAACATTATGTGTCATGGTCAGGATAAGGTAAGAAGCTGTATACGGGAATTTGAACAAAAAGGTAATAACATGACCCAAAAGGAAAAGAATGTTCTCACAATTCTTGAGGTGGCAAATGAAATGTATGCTAGGGGCATAAGTTTTTTGCCTATTGACATTTACAAATCCGATGCCACAAAGTTTCAGATAACTCCTGACGGTATCAGACCTCCATTGAATGCTCTTCAGGGTCTTGGGAATACAGCAGCTCAGAATATTGTTGAGGCGAGGAATCGGGGAGAGTTTCTATCTATTGAGGATCTGAGGAACCGGGGAAAAGTAAGCAAGACAGTAATAGAGATTCTGCAGCAGAACGGTTGTCTTGCCGGTTGGCCTGAGAGCAACCAGATTAGCCTGTTTGGATAAAGATA
>JAAYTO010000012.1 GCA_012523755.1 Clostridium sp.
GAAAAGACAACGGTAACAATTATAGTCAACCCTCAAAACACAAAGGCATACACCCATATACAAATGGCAGATGCCAAATACCGTGTCCGGGCTTATTTTGCCGATACTGCCCTTGCCAATATCAGCAGTGCCCTTCCCACATTAAAGGGTGTTGTCTTGGATAATATAGAAATAACGGTGGTGGGTTCCAGGTATGACGATATAAGCTTTGATGAATGATAATTATTGTCCGTCAATATGTGGGTGCATACTTTTCTTTATCTTTATTTAATGCACCTTTGAAATATAACGAATCTTAGTTAACAAAAGCTCATGGGCATCGAGCCCATGAGCTTTTTGGTCATTTCACTTCGTGAAATCCTACTAACAAAGTCCCTGGGGATTATAAACTTCCATAGGGATCTTTGTTAGTTACTAAACAGGTGAACATATCCACTTATCCTTTACCCTTATGGTAAATTTTTTATAATATAATTATATCAGAATTTTATCGAATACCAATATATTTTTTGTGAATTATAATATGTTTTTTTTGATTAACAATATGGTTTAGCCCGCTTTTCAGTATTTCATCGCTACTACAACCCCCTAGTCGTGGCACACTGTCATCTGCATAGTACCATACTGGGCATACAAAAAGCCCAAGGAAAAAAATCCCTGAGCTTTGCCCTACCTTCGTAAGGTAGAATTCACTATTGTAGTATTTCAACAGATACTCTTTTATTATCCTTCACCGCAGCTGCTTTTACAACTGTTCTAATTGCCTTTGCTATTCTACCCTGTTTTCCGATTACCTTTCCCATATCGTCTTTGGATACTGTTAACTCAAGAATAACCGACTTTTCACCTTCAACTTCATTTACATGAACGTCATCAGGGTAATCTACTAATGCTCTGGCAATTGTCTCGAGAAGCTCTTTCATTATATTTTTACCTCCCGTATCTCTACCTGTGTTGTTATTTTGCCTTTTATAAGGGGCATTTAATCATTAGATTAAGAAATTGCTCCAGCCTTCTTTAATAAAGCTCTTACAGTATCTGTAGGCTGTGCTCCATTCTTAAGCCACTTCTGAGCTTTTTCTGTATCAATTTTAACCTCGCTGGGGTTTGTAAGGGGATTATAAGTACCTATCTCCTCAATAAACCTACCATCACGAGGAAATCTTGAATCTGCTACAACTACTCTATAAAATGGTTTCTTTTTTGCACCCATTCTTTTAAGTCTTATCTTAACCGCCATTTTTATCACCTCCTGCCATAAGCTATTCATTATTAAAACGGCAATCTTAGCTTTTTAAACCCTTTCTTGCCGCGTTTACCCATATCAGTCATCATCTTCATCATCTTTTTCATCTCTTCAAAATCCTTCAAAAGCCTGTTTACCTCCTGAACGGTAGTACCGCTCCCCGCTGCAATTCTCTTTCTTCTGCTTCCATTTATTATTGAAGGATCATTTCTTTCTTTCTTGGTCATGGACTTAATAATAGCCTCAATATGGGACATCTTCTTTTCATCAACCTCTACATTTTTAAGGGTATTGGCATTAAAACCGGGAATCATCCCCAGTATCTGGTTTAAAGGTCCCATCTTCTTTATCTGCTGCATCTGATCAAGAAAATCATCCAGCGTGAACTGCTGGGTTCTCATTTTCTTTTCCAATTCCAATGCCTTTTTCTCATCAAAGGCTTCCTGGGCTTTCTCAATCAGGCTTAATACATCGCCCATTCCCAGAATCCTCGATGCCATTCTATCAGGGAAAAACGGCTCAAGATCGCTCAATTTTTCACCCATACCTACAAACTTAATGGGTTTTCCTGTAACGGCTTTTACCGAAAGAGCCGAACCCCCACGGGTATCTCCATCAAGCTTTGTGAGGATTA
The DNA here is from genome assembly GCA_012523755.1 of Clostridium sp. Taxonomy (GTDB): domain Bacteria; phylum Bacillota; class Clostridia; order Acetivibrionales; family Acetivibrionaceae; genus Hungateiclostridium. The sequence goes on from JAAYTO010000012.1 coordinate 1,881, forward strand.
TACCGTCAATACCCAACTTTTCATTAAAGGTTTCTGCCACATTTACGGCATCCTGCCCCGTCATGGAATCCACCACAAGCAAAATCTCATGGGGCTTTACAGTATCCTTTATGTTTTGAAGTTCTCCCATTAGTTCCTCATCTATATGGAGACGACCTGCCGTATCGATTATAACAATGTCATGCAGTTTTGATTTTGCGTACTCTATAGCTGCTTTGGATATATCCACGGGATTTGTCTTGTCTCCCATTGAAAATACTTCAATACCAAGCTGTCCTCCCACCACTTGAAGCTGCTTTATAGCCGCCGGTCTGTACACATCACAGGCAACCAACAGAGGATTCTTCCCCTGTTTTCTTAATAAATTAGACAGTTTTCCTGATGTTGTGGTCTTACCGGAACCCTGAAGCCCAACCATCATATAAACGGTGGGCGGCTTTGAAGCAAAGGTAATCTTGCTGTTGCTCGAGCCCATAAGATTAATGAGCTCTTCATGCACAATTTTAATTATCTGCTGCCCTGGGGTAAGGCTCTCTAAAACATCCTGCCCTACAGCCCTTTCAGACACCTTGGAAATAAAGTCTTTCACCACTCTAAAGTTAACATCCGCCTCTAAAAGTGCAAGCTTTATCTCCCGCATCATCTCTTTAACATCTTTTTCAGTTACTCTTCCCTTACCCCTAAGCTTCTTCATCGCTTCCTGAAGCTTATTGGATAATCCTTCAAACACCATATTTAAGACACCTCAGATCTATATAAGGTTATCGAATGCCAACTACTTGCCCATCCAGCCTCTGGCATATGAGGCATGCCTTTTAGCCATACTATAATATATACTCAGCCTTCTATTATCTGTATTATTCCTTCCTCAATCCTCTTTAAGGTCATAATATCCTTCTCACTCACACCGCTTTTGTCTAAGCTTCTGATACTATTAAGTATTTTCTGGGCTTTGCTCTTTTGATTTACAAACTTTTCCACGAGTCCAAGCTTTTCTTCCATACGGTTTAACACCGCTCTGCCCCTCTTTATGCTGTCGTATACACCCTGCCGGCTTATATTAAGCTGCTCTGCAATTTCGCCCAACGAATAATCGTTGTTAAAATGCAAATCCATTATCTCATACTGTCTTTCTGTGAGCAGTTGTCCGTAAAAGTCCAGTAAAAGCGTATCTTCATAAACCTTATCCATAATATTATACTCACCTGTAAAGCAAAAATACTTTACACCCAATTTTAAGGCATAATTTTGTTTTAGTCAAGTTTTTTGAAAAATATTTTTAAAATTTCTTTAAATCTCATTAAACAAAACAGGTTCAAAAGAGATCAAAATTCTGTCCCTTTTGAACCATAATAATTCTTACATAATTCTGCTTAAATTTTACTAATTAAAAGAGTCGATTATATCTTTTAATTTATTAATTGCATCTTCATTTTTATCCAGCCATTCACACCAATATTCTGTGCTTTGTTCTGTTAAATCAACCTTTTGTTCAGTTCTTACTTTGCTGATTGTTAAAGGGATATAGGATGCATATTTTTTATTACCGACTTTGACTTCCTCAGATATGCAGGGTAAAGCAAACATCCCCAGTTTTTCAATGTCTTTTTCATTCTTAACCATTTCCTCAGCACTGGTCATATACTCTTTAAATGTTTCTCTCCAAAGATCATGTTTAGATTCCAAATCATCTATAAGACAGTCCTCCGGTAAGCACCTTATACCCGTTATTGACTCAATAGCAACAGACATCTGCCAACACCATATTTTTCTTTATACAACAAATCTAACATTTGCGGTAAGTAATCAATACCAAGACTTACAATGTTTTCTTTAAAAGCAGGATCATCTTCGATAATATATAGATGAAAACCCAATTTTCTGGTCTCTTTCCCAATTGAGAATTGCTCTATACAGTTTATCGTCAGTATACTTGTTTTTTTCCTTCCATTCATCTTTTCGGAAAGATTCTTCTTCTTTGTAATTTCCCTTTAACTTCTTCAGATTCTCTTTAAAAGTTTCTGTTTCTTTAATAGTCTTTGCCTCTTTGTCATAATAATAATCCTTGTGTAAATAGCAACCGAGTTCAGGAACCCATTTTGCTTTATCTGGAACATCATTGTTTTCCGGTTCAGGAATATAAACACTTTCATTATTTATTCCCGACACTATGTCAGGATTAAAAAATAAATAAACCGAACAAGTAACCGTTATAATTGTTACCATTGAAAAAACAATCATAAACTTTTTAGAAAAAATAATATTTTTAATCATCAACATTCTCTTTCCATTATACAAACTAACTTTTTTTGGTTATTAATCTTCTGTAAAGTATGCAACTGGTGAGCCATATGCACCCTCATAAGCATCAGCTCCAACAGATTCAATAACTTCAGCATCACCCCATTTTGCCCTGATAAATATGGTGAACCCTTTGAACTCCATGAAATAACTTTTGCATAATGCTTCCCATTATAATAAATAGCATCTGCATACTTATCTGTATATACTCTCCTGAATAACGTTCCTCTGCAATTTCTATATATACCCTGTTTTGTCATAAAGTTTACTGCATCGTTAATATTTGCACCCGCATTATACTTCTCATTATATACATCAACGGAATAAGCCGCACAATTATACATATACGTAGGAGGTCCACAAAAGCTTGTATTCTCTGGACTAATATATCTAAACTGTGCATCAATATCTCTATAATCACTTAACTCAAAAATTGCGACTTGGTAACATTTGTATTGTCTTCCAGTTACCGAACTGTTTTTGCTGCAATTTCAAGTTGCCAATATCCAATATAATCACCTGCAACATTTTTTGCAAACTCATAGTCCTCACTATCCGGAATCCACACTCCTTCATAATAGTTAGTATATTTCTTACTTAAAGTTACATCTGCAAAGAAATCTTCTTGGGGAACATAACATTTAACTTCAGTAGGATTATTCTGCACTTATGCAGATAATGTATAAGGTTTTCCCTCAAAGAAAAACGAATAGTCTTGATATGGATACAAAATAGTAATGTCAGAGTTTGTTATGCCATAGATTATTCCAATAGAACTAAAAAAAACAAGAGATATAAAAACCAAATAAATTAACTTAATTCTATTTTTCATCATTTTCAATACATCCCATATACATTTTTTGTGCCATCAATACTATAATATGTACACATTATATATATATTTCCATTTTGTTATACATATATAAACATATATTGTCAATACTCTTTATGAAAAGAAAATTTCATATCTTTGTATCTTGCTGTTAACCCCACGGTAAAAGCATGAACCCATCTCCTGCCAATACTCTCACAAGAGAGTTTTTTAAAATGCCATTTCAGCATTTAATATTCAGGCAAGAAAATCATTTTTTAAGAAATGCCCCCGGGATTACTAAGATATGGCGTGTGA
>JAAYTO010000198.1 GCA_012523755.1 Clostridium sp.
GCATATATAGAATATATTATATCATAGTATGCGTCAATATGCTACACATTTTGGCAAAAAAATTAAAAAATTTTCTTCTCTGCGTGGATAATTAAAAGGATTTTGCAGGATGGAAAAATTTGATGGGTGTCAAACAAGCGATATTGTATAATAATAGAGTTGGTTTTACTGGAAAAATATACTTTTAAAAGAGTATTTGTAGAGGGGTTTGTAGTATAAGTTTGAGATAATATGAATAGTTCTAGCAGGGGGATACAGATGAGAAAATTTAAAAAAGCTGTATGGTTCGTGATAATGTTATTAATTATATCATTGTTGGGCGGGTGTTCTAATAAAAAAGGGCTAGCCATAAAACGTGCTGAATGCAGAATTTATTTAAAAGAACTTCCCAAAGGATATGAAATGTTAAATAAAGCCATTAAAGATAATATTGAAATATTCTTAATACTGCGAAGTGTAACAAATAACAAGGAACATTGGATAAGTCTTACTGATAAGAAAAACTTTGAAGAGGTAATCAGATTAAATCCAGGCACATACGATTTAGTTTTGTGTAAATTATATGTCAAGGGCTTTTCAAATATTGACATAAAAACCAACATGTTGTTTTTGGAAGCATATACAGATATAGAAAAAGTTACCCTTAGCAGGGAAGAAACATTTGAGGTACCTGTTTTTATCAAAGATTCCCCGATATTTACTGAAACAATAAAAAATAGCACGGTAAGGGATGAAATACTTTCTCTGGACATATTTTCGAGGAAGGTTCAATATAACGGAGAAATCATAGATTTAAAAAATATAAGGCAGATAATGACTTTCACTCCTAAAGAAAAGAAGGATGTTAAGTCTTACAAGGCTGCAAGTATTCCTGCAGTAGAAGATCCTAGAGTTAGAATGATAGTGCAGAATCAAACAAATAATACATGTGATATTTCAGAATGTACTTTCATTGGGGTAACCTTTATAGGAAACAATGTCGTGTTTCCAGGGGGAATTGTTCTTGGTATGGATATTTCCGAGATTAGCCACGCAAAAAAGGGAATATTAGGAACACCTGATTACTTTATTGGCAGCCCGGTGATAGGAGGAGCAATTTCCGATACTTGGGCAGTTTATGTTGATGACATTTCTGGTGATCGCATTACTTTTATAATAAATGCCGACAAGACTTTTGTATCAGTGATTAAATATGAATTCGAAAGATATGAATAGAAGCAGCTGAGCGATGGGCAATGGAGACGGAGATGTATACATTAACCCATCGCAGCAAACACAATTATATAACAGGCTGAATGGTCGAAAAAAATGAAGTATTAAAAATATAATGAAGGAGGAAATATAATATTGGAAAGTGTATTTAAGATTGTAAAAATAAATTTCATTGCAGTTATTGCTTTGCTGGTATATCTTGCTTCTATAGCGGCAAAACTGATAGCAAGGACATTAGAAAATCTAATTGTATTATTGGGTGCTGCGATTTTTATTTTGGTATTTACACCCTTTGCTTCGATTATAAAAACCTGCTTACAATCTTCTGAATACTTTTTTTATGTGTGTCTTGTTATATTCTTAATGTTTTTTACTATAGTTGGACTTTTCGCATTACTTATTCTAACAGTGTTTTCTGGTATCGTACGCTTTGTTTTAACGATTATTACATCAGTTACAAAATTTTTGGTTGGTTGTATGGAAGCTATAGCTGAATTTTTGCTTGATGCATATAAAAAATTATATGATATATGTGATACGGATTGTGACAAGTTGTTTTCCTCTAATAAAGGCTTAAAAAATCAATGTCTCTGCCTTTTATGGACGCTGTTAAAGCTTTTTAGTTTTATCACATCAAAACTTTTATCCTTTGCCGGGCCTCTCTCTATTGTTGGAAGTGTAGCTGTAGTTATAGGGGCTATTGCATTAGTACAAAGCAATATTTCAGATAGGTTTGGAATCAGTATTATTACATATTTGGGTCTATTTCCAATAATTGAAATAATTCTTCCGATCATTTACTTTATCATTATGGTTGGTGTGTTGGTTTTTTTAGTTTCTTCATATGGATATGGATGGGAAGATTGGGAGAAACTAGATGTAACGTATTGATACATGGCTATTAGTGTAAACTCAATAATAAAGAATTAGAAGACCGGCAGACAGGGATTGAGTATTTTGAAACCTTTATGTGATATATTTTGAATGCGGGATAGAGACTGACAAAATTCTTTAACTGCACAAATTTGTCTAACTACGAAGATATTCCAATGGATTGGAGAAATTATTAGGAAAAGTAGCAGGACTAAGTTCAAGAAAACTGGTATGAGCAATGTACAGCTGTTCATACCAGTTTTTATACTTCTAGATAATAGATTCAATCAAATGATAACTCATTTTACGTAAAAATTCAACGTTGCAAAGTAGTCTTCGGGTGTTTCCGCACGGCGTATAAGCTGGGTTGTCCCGTCGGATTTTAATAAAACCTCTGCGGAACGAAGCTTTCCGTTGTAGTTGTAGCCCATTGCAAATCCGTGGGCACCGGTGTCATGCATTACAATCAAGTCACCGATATCAATTTTGGGCAGCATGCGGTCAATTGCAAATTTATCGTTGTTTTCGCATAACCCGCCGGTAACATCATACTTGTGGTCATGGGGCTCATTTTCTTTTCCCATAACCGTAATGTGATGGTATGAACCGTACATTGCAGGACGCATAAGATTTGCAGCACATGAATCCAAACCAATATAATTTTTATGTATTTTCTTTTCATGAAGCACAGTTGAAACTAGGCAACCGTAGGGACCCAACATAAACCTTCCAAGCTCGGAATATATAGAAACATCTCCCATTCCTGCAGGAACAAGGATTTCTTCATAGGCCTTTTGAACTCCATCGCCGACAGCATAAATATCGGCGGGCTTCTCATCGGGACGGTAAGGGATACCGATGCCGCCGGAGAGGTTAATAAATTCAATGTGTGCACCGGTCTCTTGCTTTAATTCAACAGCCGTCTTAAAGAGAAGCTTTGCCAGTGCGGGGTAATACTCATTGGCAATGGTGTTGCTTGCCAGAAATGCATGCAGACCAAAGTGCTTGACTCCTTTATCCATAAGCTTTTTAAAGCCTTCGGTCAGCTGTGCCCGCGTAAACCCGTATTTTGCTTCGCCGGGAGTATCCATTATGGCATTGTCAACCGCAAAATCACCACCGGGATTATAGCGGCAGCAAATAGTTTCCGGCAGACCCGCAACCTCTTCTAAAAAATCAATATGGGTAATATCGTCAAGGTTTATCAAGGAATTCAGTTTTCTCGCAAGAACAAAGTCCTCTTTCGGTGTCACATTTGAAGAAAACATTATTTCATCGCCATGAAAACCTACTTTATCCGCCAACATAAGCTCAGTATAGGAAGAACAGTCCACGCCGCAGCCTTCCTCTTTTAAAATCTGTAATATTGTCGGATTTGGGGTTGCCTTAACCGCAAAATATTCTTTAAAGCCTTTGTTCCAAGAGAAGGCTTCTTTTAATCTTCTTGCATTTTCCCTTATTCCTTTTTCATCGTAGAGGTGAAAGGGGGTTGGATATTCTTTTACAATTTCCCTTAACTGTTCCAAACTTACGAATGTCTTTTTCATATTCAAACTCACTTCCTTCGATATATTATATATATTTAATGAAATTGACATCGAAAATTATCAATTCAATGAATATTTACTATAATGAATATTTACTATTATAATATACTTGGGATTAGCAATCAAACATCAAACAGAGAACCGTCCCCTGTTTTACTGTTTTATGATAATATCAAACAAGAAACGGAGAGTGAATCATATTGAAACAGATAAAGATATTAGCTATTGTTGGTTCTTTGCGAAAAGAATCCTATAACCGGCAGCTGGCTTTGGCAGCAAAAGAAATACTTAAAGACTGGGCAGACTTCACTTTGCTCGAATATCAGGACATACCGCTAATGAACCAGGACATTGAGTTTCCTGCACCTGAAGCTGTAAAACGGGTTCGTGAGGAAGTAAAATCTGCAGACGGTATTTGGTTTTTTACACCTGAATACAATCATTTTTTTCCTGGCGTACTGAAAAACCTTATTGACTGGTTGTCTCGGCCAATCAGCGGTCAAGAACCTCAGGTTCTTAACGGAAAGCCTGCAGCTATAAGCGGAATTTCTCCCGGAATGTCCGGAACCTGTGTAGCCCAGGATCATTTAGTTACGCTAATCAGTTTTTTGAACATGGATGTTATGAATGCTCCGCGGCTTACTATACCAAACGCTATGCAACAGCTTGACAGTGATGGCAGGCTGGCACTTAAAGAAAGCTACCCTTACTTGGAAATGCAAGCGAATGCTTTTTTGAGCTTCCTCCAAAAGCGTGTGAATGACCCCTTAGAATGAACACTGTAACAGGAGAAAATCATGGGGACGGTTCTTCCGTATCGTACGACACGGAAGAACCGTCCCCATGTGCGATTTTCCCTTGTTCTATTAGAACTTCGGCTTTAGGACGATAGTTGCAAGAGGGGGAATGCGAAGTCTTATAGAATAGGGCTTGTTGTGCATAGGTTCCTTTTCGGCTTTGATCTCACCAAAGTTTCCAACATTGCTTCCGCCGTATTTATCCCAGTCACTGTTGAATATCTCATCATATACCGTGTCAAAGGGAGCACCGATGCGGTAGTCCTCTTGAGGTACCGGCGTGAAGTTACACACAAATATGAGGGAATCATGCCAGTCCTTGCCCTTCCTCAAAAAGGATATTATACTGTGTTCCGTATCATTGCAGTCGATCCATTCAAAGCCTTCGTAATGGAAATCCACTTCATACAAGGCTTTTTCCTTCTTATAAAGGGCGTTTAAGTCCCTTACGTAGTCCTGCATTTTTCTATGCATATCATAATCCAGCAAGAACCAGTCAAGGCTCTGCTTGTAGTTCCACTCAATAAACTGTCCAAACTCGCCGCCCATAAATAAAAGCTTCTTTCCGGGGTGTCCATACAGGTAACCGTAGCTTGCCCTCAGTCCCGCAAATTTCTGCCAGTAGTCTCCCGGCATTTTACTAATCATGGAGCATTTACCGTGAACAACCTCGTCATGAGACAGCACCAGAATAAAGTTTTCTGAAAAAGCATACATCATGGAAAAGGTTATAAGGTTTTGATGGTATTTTCTATATATTGAGTCCATGCTCATATAACGCAGAAAGTCATTCATCCAGCCCATGTTCCACTTGTAGGAAAACCCCAGACCTCCAGTGTAGGGAGGTTTGGTTACAAGAGCCCAAGAAGTGGACTCCTCAGCAATCATCATTACTCCGGGATGATATTTATATACGGTAGAGTTCAGTTGCCGCATGAAGTCTATAGCATCAACGTTTTCTTTTCCGCCCCATCTATTGGGAATCCATTCCCCATCCTTTTTTCCATAGTCTAGATAAAGCATGGAGGCAACAGCATCAACCCGAAGACCGTCAATGTGGTATTTTTCAAACCAGAACAGGGCATTGCTGATCAAAAAGTTTTTTACTTCGTTTCTTCCATAGTTAAATATGTGAGTGCCCCAGTCAGGATGTTCTCCTTGTTTAGGATCATAGTGTTCATACAGGGCTGTTCCGTCAAACCTTGCCAGACCGTGTCCATCCTTAGGAAAATGTGCGGGAACCCAATCCATTATAACCCCTATACCGTTCTGGTGGCATTTATCGACAAAGTACATAAAGTCCTTTGGTTCTCCATGTCTACTGGTTGCGGCATAATACCCGGTTATCTGATATCCCCAAGAACCGTCAAAGGGATGCTCCGAAATCGGCAGCAGCTCAATATGTGTATAGCCCATATCTTTAACATACTCCACCAGCATATCAGCCAGTTCCCTGTATGTATGAAAACCGTTTTCATCATTGGAAACCCTCTTCCACGAACCGAGATGAACTTCGTAAATGGATATGGGTTTTTCAAAGGAATTGCTGTTATCTCTTTCGTACATCCAGTCTTTGTCTCCCCACTCATATCCGTCAATATCGTACACAATAGAAGCGGTATTAGGTCTGAGCTCAGAATAGAAAGCGTAGGGATCTGCTTTTACATATAAGTCGTTATGGGGGGTTTTTATCTCGTATTTATATACTTCACCTTGGTTTATGCCCGGGATAAACAGCTCCCATACCCCAGATGGACCTCTGGTTCTCATGGGGTGCCTGCGTCCATCCCACTGGTTAAAATTACCCACAACGCTTACGCGTTTTGCACAGGGTGCCCAAACAGCAAAGAATGTGCCTTCAATCCCATCGATGGTCATTTTATGGGCACCAAGCTTTTCATATATCTTATGGTTGTTGCCTTCGCCAAACAGGTGGAGATCGAAGTCTGATAGCACAGGCATGAAGCTGTAAGGATCGTGAATGCTAAAGCTGTTGCCCACATTGTCGGTCACTTCCAGAACATACTTAAAAAAGTCGTTCCTGTCATCCATTACAACTTCAAAAAATCCATTTTCATGAATCCTGTCCATCTTGTACCTCTTGCCACCGGATAACGGCACAACATCAATGGTTTGGGCATTGGGCAAATATGCCCTTACAACGATTGTGTTTTGAGACTCTAGGTGGTGCATCCCCAGTACACTGAACGGATCCGGATGTTCTGCATTGATAACCCTTAAAACCTCGTCAATTTTAGCTGTAGTGTTCATCATCTCATACCTCTTCTTTTTATATTTATTTTAGTATAAGCATAAAATCAGTTCTTAATTAAAAAATGTACAAAACACAGTACAAAACTTCAATTTGAATTGTTTACCATTTACAATTGGAATATGAATCTTTAAAACAAGGCATTTGAAACAGATTAATTATGGTTTGGAAAAAATCACAAATTTCACAGTACTATAATACCATAAAAGATGTAAATATTACAGCCTTTTTTAAAACAATTTTTTTATTTTATAAAAATAACCGCATTTTTAAGTTGAAGCATCATTGTACCGGGCTATTTTACACAAGTGTATTATACGCAAAATGTCATTGAGATATACTTGCTAATAATGGTACAATTAATGTTATTGAATGCATAATCCCAATATAATATACTATCTTAGATGCCTATATTGTAAATAACAAAGGGGCGAAAAAATTTGTACTTGATTAAAAGCGGCTTCGTTTTGGAAAGCGGGATAGGCTTTAACAAAAAGGATGTATTAATTCAAAACGGGAAAATAAAGAAAATTGATGAAAACATAGCACAATCAGAGGAAGAAGATTGTGAGGTTTTAGATGCGGAAGACTTTTGGGTTGTACCCGGGCTCATAGATATTCATACCCACGGTGCAATGGGCATTGATTTCATGGATGCAGGCTACAGCGAGCTTAAGGAATTATCGGTGTTTTACGCATCAAAGGGGGTTACCTCGTTTCTTGCAACCACTATGACCGATTCCATTGAGAGGATTAAGGATGCTCTTAAAAACATCCATCATGCCATTAATAAAGGGGTGCCGGGGGCAAGAATAGTCGGCGTTAATATGGAGGGACCGTTTATAAACCCCGATTACAGAGGGGCTCATCCCAAAGAATATATTATAATGCCCACTTTAGGGTTGATTGAGGAATTTATCAAAAGCTCCGGCAACAATATTCGGCTTATAACCATCGCACCGGAACTTGAAGGTGTAAAGGAAATAACCCAAAAGCTTTTAAAAGAGGGCATTACCATCGCTGCCGGCCACTCAGGCATTGACTTTATTGGTGCAGAGTCTGCCTTCAATAATGGTTTTGGTCATGTTACCCACCTTTTTAATGCCATGACCGGTATGCACCACAGAAAACCCGGTCTTGTGGGAGCTGCACTAGATACTGAAAATGTGACTGTGGAAATCATCCCCGATGGCATTCATGTGCACCCATCGGTGGTTAGATCAGCAATAAAATGTAAAACTTGTGATAGAACTGTCCTGATAACGGATTCCATTGCTGCGGCAGGAGCTGGGTCTGAGAATTTAAAGCTTAAGTTCGCAGGAGAAAAGATAATGATAAAGGATGGTGCTGCGGTTTTTGATAACGGAGTGCTGGCAGGCAGTACCATCACAATGATAGATGGTGTGAAAAATATGGTTCAAAGGATGGGTATTGATCTTGGGGATGCAATAAAAATGGCTTCGGAGAACCCCGCAAAGGTGATAGGTATCTTTGACAGAACGGGCACTATTTCAGAGGGGAAGGATGCCGATGTGATAATACTTGATAAAGGGTTGAGGGTACGAACAACAATAACCGGGGGAATAATTACTTATAGGGGTTAAGGAGAAGCTTAACATCCATTGCCTCCTTAAGAAAAATAAAAGCCCATGGGCATCGAGCCTATGAGCTTTTTGGTCGTTTAAAACGGCAAAGGACTTAAAGTCCCATTCCGTTGGAATACAAGATAACACGGTTTTTGCCGGCGGCCTTAGCCTTGTAGAGTGCGACATCCGCCGTTTTTATAAGCTTTTCTTTATCATCTGCAAATAGTGGATAGGTGGTTACACCGATGCTGCAGGTGATGTTGGGAAGCTGGACATCATTTATTTTCGGCATGGTTTCCATTGCGATGGTCTCTCGTATACGCTCTGCTATGGAAACTGCCCTGTCCGTATTGGTTGCGGGAAGAACTGCTATAAATTCCTCTCCTCCGTAACGGGTAACCAAATCGGTTCGTCTTACACATCTTAAGATAACCTGTGAGAATACCACCAGCACAGCATCACCGGCAGGATGACCATAGGTATCGTTGACCTTTTTGAAATCATCAATATCAAGCATGATGAGGCTTAAGGGCTGTTTGGAAAGACTGGCCACCTCAATCTGGTTTTCAAGATAAGAATCCAAAAAGTTCCTGTTATAAAGCTTGGTAAGCTGGTCGGTAGAAGCTTCCTTGTTCAGCTGATGCATTGCCCTTCTGCTGCTTATAATCGGCCTTGCCACTTCTATATAAGATTTTAGCTTTGATATAGTGGTTTCGTCAAAAAAGTATTTGGACTTTGAATAGAGCTGTAAAATACCCAATGTAACAGGACCTTCGGTAATAGGTAAACAAATGTAACTGCCATATTTATGTTCCGGCAACTGATATGCACAGGTTATATCGGTAGCAATATTTTTTACCGAACATTCGCGTCCAAATCTAAACAAAGGACAATTTCTCGGTTCCATTGTGCAAAGGGGCATTCTTTCATTTGTTAACCTAAGCCATGTGATTTCCTTTGGAGATATATCTTTACGGTAGAACAGCGTCACGTGGCTCACCAGATGCATGTTATTTACAAAAGTGTAAAGACTTTCATAAACCTCGATTTCAGTTTCAGCACGATGTATAACATCTGTAAAGTTTTTGAAGTTCTTGAGCTCCCGTGCATTTAAATGCTGTTCCGATATATTTCTTAGCAGTTTGATAGAAACCATGAAAATAACAATA
>JAAYTO010000199.1 GCA_012523755.1 Clostridium sp.
AAAAGCAAGGGTATTTAAGTCTTCTTAAATATTACCTTGAAGTTAGAGTGTAAACTATGAAACCGCCGTATACGTGAACCGTACGTACGGTGGTGTGGGAGGTCGGTAAATAAAATAATTATTTACCTCCTACCCGATTATGTAAAATATTCCAAGCCTAGTTTTAGTTTGTTGTCAGGGATGCATTTAATTCTCCGCCAAGTATTATTATGATGCTTATCCAATAAAGCCACACAAGAAGTGCTATAACACCTCCAATACTGCCGTACATCCTTGAAAAATCAGCAAAGTTGTTTATGAAAAAAGAAACTAGGGACGAAATAAGTATCCAGCCCAAAGTGGTGAAAACAGAGCCGGGCAAGACCTCTTTTAAGGTCATGCGGCGGTTAGGTGCCAGCATGTAAAGAAGGCTGAACACCATAATCATGAAAAGAAAGGAAGCACTGAGCCTTATTACTGTCCAGGCGTTTTTAAAAACAGCGAACCTAAATAGTTGCTCCCCCATAGTTTCACCAAAAACCAGAAGGCCTAATGCTATTATAATAGCCAAGGAAAGGGCGGCTATGGATACTATGGAAAGTCCTTTTATCTTCCAGTATGGACGTGTTTCTTTCCTGTCAAATGCCTTGTTCAGACCTCTAATGACGGCATTCATTCCATTGGATGAGGCCCATAATGCGGCAATCATACCGAAGGATAGGGAGGTTTTTCTGGAAGAGAGATTTACTTCCTTCACAACATCCAGTGCCAGATCATAAGCTAGGGGAGGAAGTATTTCGGAAATACTGTTTAAAGCCCTTCCGCTTGTAATGGGAGTATAGCTTATCAGTGTAATTATAAAAATCAAAAAAGGAAAAAAGGAAAGAATGAAATAATAGGTTAGCTGTGCTGCCAATGCAGGCACTTCATCATCCTTTGACCTTATGTACACTTTATGTATAATGCTTAACAGCTTAGTACGTTTTTTAATAAATTCGGTGAACATTTAATTCCCACCTTTTGATGCAAATACCCATTATATATTTATATAATACTTCCTGAATTTAATAATTATGTGCTTTAAAATATAAATAACATCAAAACTTGTTGGAAAGTGTATTTTTGTTTGGTAAAATAGAAAGAGTATAAGCTAACTATTGAGAAGGGTGTGACAAGTTTGAAAGTCAGAAAAGCCATAATTCCAGCTGCAGGTCTGGGTACCAGATTTTTACCTGCTACAAAGGCCCAGCCAAAAGAAATGCTTCCTATTGTTGACAAACCAACTATTCAGTACATTGTTGAAGAGGCAATCAAGTCTGGGATTGAAGACATAATAATTATTTCAGGAAGAAGTAAAAGGGCAATAGAAGATCATTTTGACAAGTCTTATGAACTGGAGCAGGAACTTAAAAATAAAGGTAAAGAAGAACTTTTAAGACAGGTGCAGGATATTTCAAATCTTGCAAATATACATTATATAAGGCAGAAGGAAGCTAAGGGGTTGGGACATGCTATTTATTGTGCAAAATCCTTTATTGGCAATGAGCCTTTTGCGGTGCTGTTGGGGGACGATATTGTAGACTCTGAAGTTCCGTGCATCAAACAACTTATTGATGTTTACAATGAGTACAAGACAACGGTGTTGGGGGTACAGCAGGTTTCAGAGGAAGACGTGTCCAAGTACGGAATAGTAGGCGGCAAGCTGGTGGATGACAAGGTATATAAGGTTAAGGATGTTGTGGAGAAGCCGGAAAAAGAGAAGGCATCGTCCAATATAGCTATTCTTGGAAGATACATTATAACCCCGCAGATATTTGAGCATCTTGAACATGTCAAACCCGGCAAGGGCGGGGAGATTCAGCTTACCGATGCACTCAAAAGCCTTATTCAGCACGAAGCTATGTATGCGTATGAGTTTGACGGGAAACGGTATGATGTGGGGAATAAGCTGGGCTTCTTGCAGGCTACGGTTGAGTTTGCTTTGAACAGGGAAGACCTCAGGGAGGATTTTGAGGCTTATTTGAAGAGATTATTGAAATGTGTGGAGCAAGGGGATTGATGATGTTATAAAAAGGGAATTGATAATGTTATAAAAAACTCAGGGATTCGGTGTCCCTGAGTTTTTTATAGGTGCAGAATCTTATCTAAGGGAAATGCTGGTGAAAGCCTATTCGAACATTGACTTGTATTGGTAGCTTACATCATTGCCCTTTGCAGTTATCTCAATATATTTAGCATCTACTGCGTTTTCGGGGGTCAGACCCGTTGTATTCACTTCTGCCAGACTGAAATATCTGACTCCGTTTTCCGCAGTGTATGCGTTTGTACTTCCGTTATAAAATACCCATATATTCTTGCCGGTTTTTTCTTTCTGCTCAAGCAGTACTTTTTTAAATAAATTTGCCTCTAACGAGTCACTGAAGGTTGACGGGGGATTCTTCATAAAGATGAAGATGTTATCCCCGGAGAAGGATTCAAGCTTGTCTGTAAACCACTGCCATTGTCCGGAAGAGCTGGTTCTGAGGCTTTTGTTGGATGTGTCGAGAGTGATAAACCGGCTTTTTCCAGCATCAAAATGATCGTAGGACTTAATTTTTGATATTATGTGAGGATCCTTTATGGTGTCATCAGCCTTGACCCCTTCGGCAAAACGTAGATTCATAAGCTTTTGCAGCATGTTTTGAGGTTTTTCAATGGTGTTAGCAACTACAGAAAACCTTATTGAATCTTCAGTGAGTTCAGTTTTTTTGTTGGCAGCGTCCGGTGCGAAAACATCTTGGGGAACCTCATTCTTATCGATTTCCGGGAATTTTGCCTGCTTAAAGCTTAAGTCATCAATATAGATAGAACCTGATTCAGGAACGGGGTTTATTTGTGCAAGATACAAACGGGTCAGCTTTGTGGGAGAAGCGATGTCTTTCAATGAAGCAAATACACGCTTCCAGCCTGTCCAGTCCATTCCGTTGCAAAAACTAATGAGGTGTTTTTTCCCGTCGGCATCAATGACCTCAGCTCTTAACCAATTGGAGTTTTCCCGGGGGCTATAAACCCACATGCTCAGCTCGGTGGTATTTTCACTGAGATCCAGGCCATCGTTGTTAAACACCAGATAAGCAGCTCTTGTTCCATCTAAATATGAAAAGTCATAAGTCAGTTTTCCTGCGTAATTTCCTGTTAGTTTTTGTTCGTTGGAAAGCTCATAACTTCCAGGGAGGTCGGCCGGTACACTCAAAAACGTTCCGTTGGCTTTTTCAAACTTATCCACGGTGTGCAGGGTCTCTTCCGCAACCGAAACAGCACAGTAAGCGTGAACATCGCCCAAGGAGGCTTTAATATATCCTATACCGTTTTTGGTGGCAGTAAAGGTATTGTTTTCAAGCTCCCCGATGTTTCCCTCAAGGATCCAAGTGATGTCATCAGGGTTGATATTTGATGTATAACCGTTGCTGTCGCTTGCTTTAACAGTTAAGGTGTGGGATGCCCCGGTGGCCAAGTAGAGCTCTTTGCTGCTCAAAACCAGCCGGTTGGGCTTGTCCAGAACCATTATGTTGGTACTGGAGGTTATGCCGTCTATGGAGGCGGTTATCGTGCCCAAGCCTGAAGATTTGGGGTAGAAGGTATTGCCCTTAAAGCTTCCCTCAACACCCGATACGCTCCATTCAATCTTGCTCTGGTCAACGGCCAAGGGATTGAAATAAGTGTCATAGCCCCTTGCCGAAAGCTTAACCGATGTGTTTACAAAAACATTGGGCTGTTCCTTGTCGATTATCAGTCCCTCCAATGAAGAAGGTGGACATACTGAAAAAATACCTATGGCAGTAGCAATACTCCTCATTGAACCTCCTGCTACGTTGCTTACCACTTTAAGGTTATTGCTTACTGGTGCCCTTGACACCATTGTTGTTGAACCGCCGCCATCAAAGTTTATTGCATTGTAGGCACCAAGACTCAGCATCAGGTTTGCCAGTTCTTTCATGGTCATACCTTTGATGACGGATTGGTCACCGTCAACGGTAACCAGTATCAGTTCTTTACCGGATTTGGAGCTTCCCGCGGCAGTACGGGGACGACGGCTTGCTCCAGAGGCATCGTGGGAAAATTTCGAGGGTATTTTACCGTCCTTTACAAGAAGGGCACCGCCTGTAGCGGCCATTTCTATATTATCCCAGTCGATGGTTGTTGAAATAGTAAAATTTACTTTGTCTCCGATTTTGAAGTTGTTGTAAAGATATTCTCCGTAAGAGCCTCTGCCCATTATGACATAACCGTTTTGCGGGATTTCCACAGTGGGAAGGTTTCGACGGACTTCCACGACGACTCTGTCGACAACCACCATCTCCACCATATCGTTATACTCTTCCGATGCACCTAGGGAATATTTACTCCACATCGGGGTCCATATGGTCAAATCGTTGTAGTCTCTTATGCTGTATTTGTTGTATTGCGAGATTTTAGCCATGCTTCCGTCCGGAGCAAACATTTCGATGGAAGATTTCCAGTAATTATAATATACATTGTTTTCGTTGTCTATTGCCAAAGTCGCCATGGAATCGTTGTACCTGTTGAACTCCGTATCAATGGACAGCACTTCTCCGGATTGTATGATAGGACCAATGGGATCCCCTTTTCCCGACTCACTCAACCAACTGAAGAAGCTGGCATTTATGGCTGCTACAGCACCGCTGGACTCGGCCAGTTTTTTCACATTGGTCAGATTTTTTATGGACTCTGAATTGGTCAGGGTATCGACCTTGACGTTGGGGTTGTCCAAGTTCACCCTTAGTACATTAATTTTTTGCCATCCATCGTCGGCAAATCTTGTAATGGTTTCTAGGGTTACACCTGAGGTTACAACCTCTGTGGTTTTTGATTCATAGATAATTCCTGCGTTAACACCGGGTAATGATAATATTAAAACAAGGGAGAATATTATCAGAACCGATACGCTTTTTCTTATGTACTTCATAACTACATCCTCCTGTAATATTTTTACGGCCTGTTAAACAGGCTGCATGTTTTTAGCTAAGTTTACTGCCAAAAACCGTCCGGGTTTTAACGGGCTTTTGGACAACTGTTGCCGGGGTTACCCTTTCTTGTGTGCTACAACAATCGGAAATCAGCAACGGTCTTTCGGATAAATGTTGCCGGAGCTACGCTTTTTTTTGTGTTGCAACAATCGAAAGTCAGCAACGGTCTGCCGCATCTGTTATCCGTTTACCATCCATCTATACCAAAACACTTCACTGAGCCCCCACAGTTCGGCGAATCCGTCTACCATCTATCTATACCGGAACGCTTAATTGCTCCAAAAATGTTGTTTTTTATTTCACAGTTTACCTCTTTTAAGTTTGTCAAAAGATCCTTAATGTACTGCCGCCTAGACTTGCCATTCATTTGACAAGGATTTGGCACTGTAGTTATATTATTCCCTTTTATAAATTCTTTAACAAGTTTTTCTTCAGTATAAATTAGAGGTCTTATCACATAAAGATCCTTTCTATCAAGATAGGTTACCGGTGAAAAGGTGTGCAGCCTGCCCTCATAAAAGGTGCTCAATAGCAGGGTTTCAATAACATCATCCCTGTGATGGGCAAGGGCAACTTTGTTGCAGTTGAGTCTCTTTGCGGCATTATTCAGGGCATCCCGTCTCAAGTTAGCACAAAGGGAGCAGGGGTTTTTTTCCTCGCGGGCTTCGAATACTATTTTCCCGATAAGGGTTTCTTCAATGGTGTAATTTACGTCAATTTTTCTACAAAGCTCTTTTATCGGTGCAGGATCAAACTCCCCTATTCCCATGGTCAGGGTTACTGCTTCAATTTCAAATTTCCTCGGAAGGAAATTTTTTATCTGTCTTAGGGCTACAAGAAGTGCCAGACTGTCCTTTCCGCCAGAAACCCCAACAGCTACCCTGTCACCGTCTTGAATCATATCATAGTCCTCTATTGCTCTTCTGATTTGTCCCAGTAGTTTCCTTATGTTTAACACCTCTTTACATCAGTTCCAGACAGATTTACATAATTATAAACAGTTCTTCACGTTAATTATAAGTCATAAATTTTGTCATATCAAGTTAATATTGTGTTACAAATAATGGTGCAGTGCGGGTGCACATTATTTATGTGAAGAAAAATGTGGAAGAAACATTGTGAAGCAAGTTGTAGAGACTGTTAATACGACGTGGAAAGGGAGAGCATTGTTTGAACGAAGTGAGTTTTGCTCGACCCCGCGGAGTATTTACAGGCTCTGACTTGCGTAACTTAAGTTTCTGGAATATTTTTCTTCACATATGTTTATCGTACCCGCAGTTGTGTTGGGTATTACTTTATGAAAATTCACGATTAATAAAGTAATACAGAGAATAAAAAGAATAAATCCGCTATTTTAATCAAACCTGGGATTGAATTAATACCGGCTATGTAGTAAAATGTCTCTTGTCGCTAAAAAATTAATCGGGGTGTAGCGCAGTTGGTAGCGCACGTGGTTTGGGACCATGGGGCCGGGGGTTCAAGTCCTCTCACCCCGACCAAAAAGACTGTCGAATTTTGTCTACAGTCTTTTTTATATTATATGGAAATAAATAGCTGTTTGTGATATTGTTTAAGCAAGAAATTCGAAGAGGATTACAAAATATCATATCTGCCGGATATTAACGAGTACGAAGAAGGGATTCTGCATTACGGTTTTTTATTGGATTATTCTGATTGGCAATCAAATGTTGAAAATCCTTTTGTGTATGTTTGGATAAATTCGGCTACAGGGGAGATAAGTAGTATTAAAGAGAAGGAATTATACGCTAATATACCGGATCCTATATTTCCTGTTCCAATGTTAAATGGTACGGTTATTCCTTATGATTATTTTTCGCCTCCCGGTTATGCATGGAGTGGAGGTTATGTGTTTTTGGATAAAAGTGTTATGGAAGCATATCAGGCACAGCTTAGAGAAGCAGGTTTTGCTGACCAGGGAGAAGTTATGTCGGTGGATTCGTTGTGGTTATACGAGAGGGATACGGATAGGTCAACGCTTATGGTTGAGTTTCGTTATGGAGACGAAGAAAGTCTTAGTATATGTATGTCCGTCAGCTACAAGGATAGGTAGAAAACGTTGAATATAAGGCAATGTAAAGTTTCGGTGTTGAAAAATGACTGTCTAATATCTGTGCATGTGAAGCCCCACCAATGAAGGGAAATGGTGGGGCTTGGGTTTTTTATACCGCTTATTGAAAGTGCCGAGCCGGGCACACGGAACTCAAACTTGTTACCTGTAAACGCAAACGGAGAAGTACAGCGGCTATTGCTGGACGGCGCACGGACGCTATCCCACCAATACACCGGGATGGTGGGGAGGTGCACACCCGTTTTCCATGTTGGATTATACCATAGTACACAACGGAGAAATCTCTTCATATGATGCAAACCGCCGTTATATTGAGATGTTCGGGTATAAATGGGCTCATCCTCAATTTCGGTTGACACAAGGCAAAAAAATATCATTTTTCATTATTATCTTCGCTTTTAACAAAGGTAACTTTGCTCTTCCGTACATCTGCCGCTTTATCAACTTTAATCTGTTATTATTTCCTTCAACAAAGCCATTACTGTATTGTGATGTTACAGAATTTTCAACAGCTTTCCTATCTTTTGTTAAACCACCTGTAAATCCTGATATGGATCTGATATTTGATTTTTTATACTTATTTATAAACTCATTAAGAAGTGATATGCTTTTTCTATCAAATATCTCACGGAAATCATTAATACAATCCTGTATTTCCCGGCAAAGCCGTGCAATTCCTCACAGAAGACTTTTTGTTCACATTCGGGATTAAAACATTTATATTTATATGCAGTAACAATTAGTTGGACGGGTTTGCCGAATAACGGTAAATCATCGATAACACGCTCATATGTTGCTTGATGGTATCTTGACTCACTTCTGCAAAGTGGGCAAAACTGTTTTTTGGTTTTAGATTTTATTTTTATAACTATTTTATCTTTGAACTCTTT
>JAAYTO010000200.1 GCA_012523755.1 Clostridium sp.
AAAAGCAAGGGTATTTAAGTCTTCTTAAATATTACCTTGAAGTTAGAGTGTAAACTATGAAACCGCCGTATACGTGAACCGTACGTACGGTGGTGTGGGAGGTCGGTAAATAAAATAATTATTTACCTCCTACCCGATTATCTAAAAAATGCAATAATCTTTATATTTACTAAAATGCAACAATCTTTATTTACTCACTGTCGATGGGCGTATAGGTAAAGAAAAATATGAAAGAAACATTGTGAAGTCAGGCTCTAGACTGCGGAACATAAGTTTCTGGAGTATTTTTCTTTACCTTGAAACGTAAGTTTCTGAAATATTTTTCATAACTTCTCCCCTACCTAAAAAAGTCCATTGATTTTGTCACACGATTTTTTTTTTCTACACTGAGGTTTGACAAAATAAATATTTATTTATATGTATAATCAATAATAAAAAAACATGCTCTTGCATATATGTTATTTAGGATATTTTCTTGTGGTAGGAGCATTCATTAATTTGTGGAATTTGTGAGGAGGCGACAGAATGAAAATATATGTTGACGTTTTAGTTCTGGAGAATGTAGTTATAAACTACCTTATACTGTTGCTAACTGCAAAATTTGCAAAGAATAAGACATCTCATTTAAAGCTGTTTTTAGCGTCTTTGGTAGGTGCTCTATATGTAGTGCTCCTACTATTGTTTCCCAATATGAAGGTTTACTACAGTACTACTGCAAAAATAGCATTATCAATGTTAATTGTAGCTATTGCTTTTTCTCCCAGCAAATTAGTACCGTTTATTAAGGCACTGGTGACATTTTATGTTTCAACCTTCATATTTGCAGGTGCAGCCTTTGCATTTTTTTATTTTAATCAAACGGGAGGATTTGTGAAAAATGGAATGGTGTATGTGTGGAATTCAAAATGGACTTCTCTGTTTTTTGCAATCATAACAGCAGGGATTATAATAAGGGTTTTTTGGGACATAGTTCAGCAAAGGCTTACGAAGGAAAAGCTTCTAATACCTTTGAAAATTGCTTTTGAAAACGAAATAACCGATCTGTCTGCTCTAATTGACACAGGAAATTCCCTTTATGATCCGTTAACTAACTCACCGGTGGTAGTTGTAGAGTTTAATGCCATTAAACATATATTACCTATGGAAATACAGAGCATTTTTGACAAATCAATTGAAGATGATCTGACCAGCGTGACCAGAATTGTATCTGATTCCAGTTGGCTGTCGAGATTCAGACTTATACCATTTAAATCCTTGGGCAAAGAGAACGGTATGTTAATTGGATTTAAGCCTGATTATATTGAGGTGGGGGAGAATACGGAAAAGAAGGGGGTTACTGATGTGATTGTCGGGATATACAACAGGGCATTATCTAAGAATAATAATTATAATGCTCTTCTAAGTCTGGAATTGGTTTAGAGGAGTAATATGTGAAGGGTAGTATTGAAAATCCTATTTGAATGAAATTGATTAACAACATTTCGAATCGAAGGGAGCAGAGGTTATGTTTTTTCTAAATAAGCTAAAACTTTTTCTACTGATTAAGTATATAAATGCATTGGGCAAACTTAAACTTTACGACAAATCTCCCATTTACTACATTGGAGGAAGCGAAGCTTTGCCACCGCCACTGAGCAACGATGAAGAGAGTTTTCTTTTGAACAAGCTGGAGAAAAGTGATTATGGAGTTAAATCAATATTGATAGAAAGAAATTTAAGGCTGGTGGTGTATATTGCAAGGAAATTTGAAAATACGGGAGTGGGGGTAGAGGACCTCATTTCTATTGGTACAATCGGACTCATTAAGGCTATAAACACATTTAATCCGACTAAAAACATTAAGCTTGCTACATATGCATCAAGATGCATTGAAAATGAAATATTGATGTATCTTAGAAGGAATAACCGGATGAAGATGGAGATTTCAATAGATGAGCCGCTGAACATTGATTGGGATGGCAATGAATTGTTGCTTTCAGATATTTTAGGGACAGAGAATGACTTGATTTATAGAAATATAGAGGATGAAGTAGATAGAGAGCTCCTTGATATAGCAATGAAGAAGCTATCGGTGCGGGAGAAAAAAATAATGGAGCTTCGTTTTGGACTTACAAATGGAGGAATTGAGAAAACACAGAAGGAAGTTGCTGATATGCTTGGCATTTCTCAATCATATATATCAAGGCTTGAAAAAAAGATTATTAGCAGGTTAAAAAAGGAAATTAGCCGAATGATCTAGCTGTAAAAAAATTCTATAAAAAAGCGGTGCAAGTGTTTTCAATAAGTACAGGGTTTGTCAAGGCTTTTGTACAAAATTTTGTGGTGTTATTTACAGTATAAAAATGACCTTCATGGCAATAATGATACTGACTTAAATTTATTGCCGGGAGGTTTTTTTATGCTTATCAATAAAGTTGAAATTTGTGGTGTAAACACATCGAAATTACCAGTACTTAGCAATGAACAAAAAAAGGTTCTCTTTGAAAGAATGCATAATGGAGATACCTCGGCAAGAGAGGAATTCATAAGGGGAAATCTAAGGCTTGTATTGAGTGTTATTCAAAGGTTCAACAATAGGGGAGAATATGTTGATGACCTTTTTCAGGTAGGGTGTATTGGTCTTATAAAGGCAATTGACAATTTTGATGTATCCCAAAATGTTAAATTCTCAACATATGCTGTTCCTATGATTATAGGGGAGATTAGAAGATATCTTCGTGACAATAACTCCATCCGTGTAAGCAGATCATTGAGGGATATTGCATACAAAGCTCTTCAAGCAAAAGAAAGACTAACAAATAAGAACTCAAAGGAACCGACGGTGGATGAAATAGCTAAAGAACTCGATATTCCAAAAGAAGATGTTGTTTTTGCCCTTGATGCCATTCAAGATCCCATTTCGCTGTTTGAGTCCGTGTATCATGATGGGGGAGATGCAATTTATGTTATGGATCAGGTTAAGGACGATAAGAATACTGATGAAAACTGGTTGGAGGGCATTGCAATTAACGAAGCCATGAGGAAGTTAAACGACAGGGAGAAGCTTATTTTAAACCTTCGTTTTTTTGACGGCAGGACACAGATGGAGGTTGCTGAGGAAATCGGTATATCTCAGGCACAGGTTTCAAGGCTGGAAAAGACTGCCCTGATGCATATGAGAAAATATGTATAGCTTAAAGTATGCTTAAAAAAGAGTCAAAGTTTTTTGGCTCTTTTTTGTTCGCGAGGTATGTTGCCTAGCCGATGGTTTGAAAGAAAACCTGTCACCTAGTTAGCGGGAAGACAAGTTGTGAGCAAGGGCGTCTCGAGTAATGGAGGGGTCTGAAGGAAGCCGATGGCGGTTTTATGTTATCAATCAATTGCTTTCTAATCTGTTTTAAGTAATATGCTAATAGTAGAAATAATTTCACAAAATATAACTGAAGTAACTAAACACACAATATATTGAAATACTTTATTTATTTCAATCGAAACAACAAGTAGTTTGACAACTGGGACGAGTATTATATGTGTCAAATAAATGTTAAGGCTGTTATTCCATTAGGAAGTTGTTCTATTAGGTGCCCGAATACCACAAGTAAAATTAGGAAGCCTTTTACATTATCTCAATATAAGATATGTGTTGAAGAAGTATCTTTCATGTTTCCTCTAAAACGAAAGCCGATAATTAT
>JAAYTO010000201.1 GCA_012523755.1 Clostridium sp.
CAAATGAAAAAAATTTTTAAAATCACTAAATGCAAATGACATTGTGCCATTTTTTTATTAAACAAAAAAGCTTGAAAGCCAGTGATCTCAACGGGTTTCAAACTTTTTATTCTTCGCAAGTGTCAAAGACGGGATTATATCTAATATTTTAATATTTCCGCAATTATTTTGACTGGGTGTCAGGGTGCATGCAATAAAGTTGAAGACAGATATTTCAAAAACTTAAAATTTCAGGGTCAAGAGTCTATGCTAAACGATAGAATTCAATCTCACCAATGCGATATCATTCCAAGATTCCAGGTTCAAGAGTCTTTGTTAAACCCCAAACATGAGGTATGAAGCAATTCCTAAAAGTGCAGAAGACATAATAGCTAATATTGGATTCAGCTTGTATTTTGCTATAGCCACAAGGATTATTATGAATATTGCAATACCCGCAAAGTCCGGTTGTATGGAGTTTATTATGCCCGATAGATTGCCTTTTAGAACGTCAAAGAAACCCGGCAACTCAATCTTTGATTTAAGTAATGAGGTTTGAGAAATAAAAACTACTGCAGAGAAAATTAACCCTATCGTAATCGGCCGGATGGTTTGTAAAATAGAATTTACCATTTTATTTTCCTTAAACTGAATAAAGAAGCGGGCAACAAGTGTTATAATAATCAACGAGGGGAGAGTAACTCCTAAGGTTGCTGCCATTGAGCCTAAAACTCCTGTTGTTTTGGCACCAACATAGGTTGCAGTGTTGGTGGCTAAGGGACCCGGTGTCATTTCCGATATAGCCAGAATATTTGCAAATTCCTCAGCATCCATCCAACCCAAAGCCTCGAGTTCCTCCTGTATAAGGGGGATCATTGCGTAACCGCCTCCGAAACTGACGGCTCCGATTTTAAAAAATGTCCAGAATAATAACCAATAAATCATGATTTGTGTTCCTTTCTAAGCACTTTTAGATTTGATACAAGATGCCTTATTATCCCAAGGATTACTCCAGCTAATATTATAAAAATATCGTTATCAAAAAACAGTATTAAGACGAATGCTATGACGGCTATGATGCCTGAAATGACGTCCTTTATGGTGTTTTTTACAAGCCTTATGGCTGTTACGAGAATAAGGGCGGTAACACCTGCCCTTACTCCGGCAAAAGCTTTTATGACATATATATTATCGCTTAAGCTAAACAAAAGCTGATAAATAGCAAGAATAATCAGAAATGAGGGAAGAACAACTCCTAATGCTGCTATCATACCACCCTTGAGCTTTGCTCTTTTATACCCTACAAATATTGAGGTATTTACTGCGATTACTCCAGGAACCGATTGAACAATAGCGAATATATCTATGATTTCCTCCTGAGTTGCCCATTTTTTCTTTTCGACGACTTCATTCTCAATAAGGGGGAGCATTGCATAGCCTCCACCTAATGTGAACGCACCAATCTTAAAAAATGTAGTAAAAATTTCGAATAATTCCTTAAAACGCACCTTTTTCATAGAAACCTGCCTCAAAGCCCATAGTATTTTTTGTACATATTATATAGTAACAATAAAATTTGTTTTGTTAAAGGGTCTTAAGAATTTTTTTAGGTTTATTTTATTTGAACCAATTGCCGGGATAGTACGTCATTATTGTGTATAAAAAAAAGATGGAGGTGTGGGGGTGGAAATTGATATGCTCATAGAAGCGGCAAAACGAGGCGACAAAAAAGCTTTTGAATCCATTGTTGATAGATACCATAATGAGTTATACTATACAGCCCTTGGGATTCTCCGCTCGGGATGGGATGCTCTTGATGTATGCTAGGAAACGTTTTTAAAGGTGTTTTCTTCTCTGGATAAATTAAAGGATACATCAAAGTTTAGGTTCTGGATGAATAGAATACTCATTAATAAATGCAATGATCATTTCAGGCGAAATTAAAAAGGTTACGGTTGTAGAATATATTGAGAATGAAGCAATCAGAAAAGAAAACGATGAGCTTAAAACTAAACTGAAGGAAATAGGAGGAAGCCTTATTACAGAGTATCAGACCAGTGAAGGAATAGGGGAAGAGGATAACAACAGGATACAGGAGATGGCAATTGCGTTTATCAAGGCACAGTATAGAGGAGATATTGAGGCAATAAAGCAGATGTGTACTGATGAGTTCCGGAAGAAGGTAGAGCATAACCCAGCTCAATATTTGTTAGATGATAAGGGAAATGTGGTATTTACACAAATAAGAAATGTTGCAAAGGAAGGCGATCTATACCTTGTTTATGTAAGATTAAGTGATGACAGTGATATCTCAAGCTATCAAATCAATTTTGAAATTGTTAAGGAAAATGATGAATTCCTTGTAAACTTTGCAGGCTATGATGCATAACATAATAATGACTTTCACAAACGATGGCAATGTTGCAAAATGTAACACGGTGAAATCATGAAGGAAGATTAAGCCATGGCATAAATTACAGATAAACTTTATTGAGCCTTTGTAGTAAGATGTTACCCATAGATAACCTGAGTTTTGCAGCAAAATGGATTAAAATGAGCCCGAAACCATTGAAATTCAAAGGTTCTAGGGCTCTTTAGTTTCACAAAAAGTTGTAGTGTATTTTTCATTTTTTTGTTTTGGCTAAAATTTTTTTAATGTCACCTAA
>JAAYTO010000202.1 GCA_012523755.1 Clostridium sp.
AATGCATAACCAGCCAAACTTTCCAGAAAGAAGTTCACTAAATTAAAAGTATGAGGATTTCACATTGACCTTCAAAGCAAGTAAACCAATAAAATAACAGGATGAAGAGATCATTGCCAACTTTTACTTGACACAAACATAGCTAATTAACCTCTATTTATAAGTATTAAAATATGTTATAATGTATATCGTTTGATATATAAATATTATAGAAAGGAAAACAAAGGATGAAATCAAAAGTTGCAATAATTAAAACAAATCCTTCCACCGTTCTGGAGGATTACCATAGATTAATGAACCTCGCAAACTATCAGGATTATATCGCAAAAGATGTGGATACGGCACTTAAAATAAACATCAGTTGGCACTTTTTTTATCCTGGAAGTTCCACTACACCTTGGCAGCTTGAAGGCGTTATCAGAGCTATGAAGCGGGATGGCTATAAGTCCGAGCTGATTCATGGCTGTCATAACAGAACAGTAGTAATCGATTCCCATTTAGGAGAAAGGGAAAACAAACAGATAAACGTCATTAATTCCCATGGACTTCGCAATATCCACCTTTATGAGGGCGAGGAATGGATTAACATAAAAGAAGCCGTAGGAGACCTTACAAAGAAGTTTTTGTGTCTTAATGAGGTTTATCCGAAAGGCTTTTCAATACCCAAAAGGTTCATCGGTGAAAACATCATCCATCTCCCCACCGTTAAAACCCATGTATTCACCACAACTACCGGTGCTATGAAAAATGCCTTTGGCGGACTATTAAACGAAAAAAGGCATTGGACACACCCTGTTATTCATGAAACTTTAGTTGATTTATTAATGATACAAAAGAAGATTCATCGAGGTGTTTTTGCCGTTATGGACGGAACCTTTGCTGGAGACGGTCCCGGTCCTCGCTGTATGATACCCCATGTTAAAAATGTAATCTTGGCATCGGCGGATCAGGTGGCAATTGATGCGGTTGCAGCAAAACTAATGGGTTTTGACCCGCTAAAAGATTTAAAATATATTCGATTGGCTCATGATGCTGGGCTTGGATGCGGTGACGTAAGTCAGATCGAAATTGTCGGAGACCTTGATGCCTTGGACGAGAAATGGAACTTTGTAGGACCTTTCAAAAAAATGACCTTTGCCAGCAGGTGTCAACACTTGATTTATTGGGGTCCGTTAAAAAAACCGGTGGAATGGTCACTAAAGACTATTCTGGCTCCATGGTCTTATATTGCCAGTGTTATTTACCATGATTTGTACTGGTATCCTAAGCATTATAGCAGGGTAAAGGAAATCTCCAATTCTGATTGGGGGCGTTTGTTCGCCAATTGGGAGCAGCTGGAATTACCTTCCGATGACCTGTTGATTCCCGGATGGGATTCCGTAGGCGATAAACCTTTAGAGCTTTCAAAAGAAACAAAAGGAATGATCAAAAAAGGTTTTAAGGTTCTCGGCGGTGCAATAAAAGAAGCACCGGAATTCAAGAAAAAGCCGAAGAAATAAGAACATTAAGTGATTTGAAAGTAAGAATAATAAAAGCTTAGATGCTGCATCTACTTTAAAATTCATATAAATTGAGGGACACCCCCATGTTAGGAGTGTCCCTTCTGTATTACATGTTTTTTATTTATTTTTCATTATTTCTCAACTGGAAATTTATTTATTTTACGCAGTAGGAATCTTCTTAAAAGAGTCACATCGGTTGAATCTACATCTCCGTCACCGTTTAAATCAGCCGCCTTCAAGGAGAGAGACGAAGTATCAATACGTCTTAGTACAACTCTTTTAAGAATGGTAAAATCTGTCGAATTAACCTTCTGGTCGTCATTCAGATCCCCATACAGAACCGGCTCCGGAGTCGGTTCAATTACCGGAGGATCTATGGGCTCGGAAATCAACTCGTCGGTTTCAACGGTTACTGTTACAGTTTTTGAGGTGTTTATAATGTCCCTCGAAGTCAAGCTCTGAATTACAGTTCCCTGAGCCGTATAAACACCCGGGCTTATTACTCTTGCATAATATTCAATATACGGATTCGACCTCCAGTACGGGCTGCTGTAAACATAGAAGGTTATCTTTTGCCCGTCGGAATTCCATGCCGATCTGTAAGGCTTCAATCCCGAAGGAAGATAGTCGGTTATTTCATAACTTCCATCAAAAGCATCAGGACTTATGCACCACTCAAGCCTAACCTTTATTATATCTCCATGCTTCAATGTATTTGAATTAAGGGGAGCTCCATTAGCATTAAGATACGAACGCTTTATGGATATTTGATCATCCACCTTCTTTATGTCAAATACATTCTCTTTATAAATCGCTACTGCGGCCACCTTACCTTTTACATCGGTTATTTTAAAGTTTTGCAATTGATAAGGCAGAAGATTAATATTATAACTTCTTCCGTTCTTCAGTTCAATTGTCTCCTCTTTGCCGGTCGAGTAAATGGGAGCGTTACCGCTCCGCACTCCTCACAGAACCGGACTTGTGGTTTTCCCACATCCGGCTCTTCACGCAGAACATTCACATCTTCTCAGTCGCAATTGTTTTAATAACATCATAGATATTAACTTTTA
>JAAYTO010000203.1 GCA_012523755.1 Clostridium sp.
AGGTTATACATAAATCTACTCCTATCAATGTTTTTTTTCGTCAATTAACATTATACAGGATGATTTATGTATATGGGAGATATCTTCGGATATCTCCTAATTATTTACTTGTCTTGCCAACTATAATTATACTCTAAGAATAAAATATAGGCATCTACAATTTGCTTCACAATGTTTCTTCTTCCATATTTTTCTTCACTTAAATAATATATACCTATAAAACACATAAGGAAAAGGCTCATTTTTTTGTAAAAAACGAGCCTTTTCCGGTAATATCTATTTTCCAGTCATTTTTTTATTTAACAAGCCTTATGGTTTCTCTAGCAATTTCAAGCTCTTCATTGGTAGGAATAACCAGCGTTTTTACGGTTGCATCGGGACTACTTATATCCATTTCCTTACCTCTTACCAAATTCTTCTCCAAATCAATCTTTATTCCAAGGAAATCCATATCACTTAAGATCTCTTTTCTCACATAATCGTTGTTCTCTCCGATACCGGCAGTAAAGACTACTGCATCAACACCATTCATAATGGCGGCGTAGTCACCAATAAACCTTTTGACCCTGTAGCAGAAAATGTCTAAAGACAGCTTTGCCCTGTCATCCCCGTTTTTTGCCGCCTCCTCAATATCTCTGAAATCACTGCTTACGCCGGAAATTCCAAGAACTCCGGACTTTCTATTGAGAAAATCGCTTACATCCTTGACGGTCATTTTTTCCTTTTCCATCAAGAAGGTAATAACCGCCGGGTCAATGGTACCGCTTCGTGTCCCCATACACAGTCCTTGAAGAGGAGTAAATCCCATTGACGTCTCTACGGATTTGCCATTTTTAACCGCACATATGCTTGCACCGTTTCCTAGGTGGCAGGTTATTATCTTCAAACTCTCAATAGGTTTTCCCAACATCTGAGCCGCTCTTTCGGATACATACCTATGGGATGTGCCATGGAATCCATACCTTCTCAGTTTATACTTTTCATATATTTCATAGGGAAGGGCATAAATATATGCGTGCCTCGGCATGGTCTGATGAAAGGCCGTATCAAATACTGCAACCATCGGTACATTGGGCATTATAGATTTGCAGGCTTCAATTCCTATTATATTTGCCGGGTTGTGCAGCGGAGCAAGCTCTGAACATTCTCTAATGACCCCTACAACCTCTTCGTCTATTATAACCGATTCTTTAAACTTTTCGCCCCCGTGAACAATGCGGTGTCCTACGGCTGAAATCTCCGACATACTCTTTATAACACCATGTTTTTCATGGATAAGAGCTGCAATAACTTCCTGAATTGCAATCTTGTGGTTGTATAGATCCTTTTCAATAACTACAGAATCACTTCCCACCTTTGAGTGTTTCAGAAAAGAATGCTCGAGACCGATCCTGTCACATACCCCTTTTGCAAGCACTGACTCGTTTGTCATGTCAATCATCTGGTATTTCAAGGACGAACTACCCGTATTAATAACCAGTACGTTCATTTAACATCTACACTCCTGTTCCTATAATTTTTTTGTCATACTATAAAAACTGTGAAACCCTAATTACTCAAATAGAGTTTCACAGGTAAAAACTATATATTCTGAGCCTGTACAGCAGTTATGGCAGCAACACCAACAATGTCCTCAGCACTGCATCCCCGGGACAGGTCATTAACCGGCCTTGCTATTCCCTGGGTTATCGGACCGTAAGCCTCAGCCTTTGCCAGCCTTTGGGTAAGCTTGTAGGCAATGTTCCCGCAATCAAGATTGGGGAAAACAAGGACATTGGCTTTACCAGCCACATTGCTTCCCGGAGCTTTGGATTTTGCTATTTCGGGAACCAGTGCCGCATCTCCCTGAAGCTCTCCGTCCAGTGCCAGACCTGGTGCCTTTTCCTTCGCCAGCTCAACAGCCTTTACAACCTTTTGTGTAAGCTCGCTTTTGGCACTGCCGTAGGAAGAATAAGAAAGCATGGCCACTTGGGGCTGTGCATCCACAAGCAATTTAAAGGAACCCGCAGAAGCAATTGCAATTTCGGACAACTGATCTGCATCGGGATTTTCCACCAGACCGCAATCAGCATAAACAAAGGTTCCGTTATGCCCATATTCACAGTTGGGTACCACCATAACAAAAAATGCCGATACCAATTTTGTGCCCGGTGCCGTCTTTAAAATCTGCAGTGCAGGTCTTAAAGTATCGGCCGTAGAGTTTACAGCACCTGCCACCATTCCATCGGCTTCACCCTTCTTAACCATCATAACACCAAAATAAAGAGGATTCTTTATTGTCTCCCTTGCAGTTTCAATAGTCATCCCCTTTGATTTTCTGAGTTCATATAATGCATTTGTATAATCCTCAACCTTTTCGGAGCTTAGTGGGTCTTCAATTCTAACTCCGGAAAGGTCAATATCCCCCGCCAACTCCCTTATATCATCTTTATTGCCCACAAGCACAACCTTTGCAATTCCCTGCTTCTGAATCATTGAAGCTGCCTTAATAACCCTCAAATCTGTGCTCTCGGGCAAAACAATAGTTTTTACATTTGATTTTGCCCTTTCAATAATTTGTTCCAAAAAACCCATGACTTTTCCCCTTTCATTATTTAGATACAATTAAAATAAACCTTATTTATTACCAGGTAATAATACCTGGTGACCATACCCATTCATATCACTACATTTCGGCAACTTTAATTATATACAAATTGTTTATTGTATACAAGATTATATACAACACTTTTAAAGCATTAATCTCCTATAGACGAAATTTACACCTTTATATATCGTTTTTTCTAATAATTAAGGGTTCATGGATATTAAATGCTCCAATTCCTTAAGATGGCTGTTTAACTCTTCCTCTGTAAAATTACTCAGAAATGACAATTTGTAATTTTTAGCTTTATTGGCAATTTCAAATGCTTCTTTTATCCGTCCCATGTCTTTTTTTACACAGCTATAGTTATAGTAAGCCTCCGGGAAGGAGGGATTAAGGCTCATTAGCTTTTCATATATTTCTTCCGCCCTCTTTTTATTGCCTATTTTATAATAGGTATAGCCTAAATTATCAAGTATAACGGGATCCGAATCATTGTATTCATAAGCTTCTTTATTGAACTGTAGAGCCCTGTTGAGATCACCGGTCAAAATAAGCAGGTAACCAAGGCTTCCATATATTGTTGTGTTTTTATAATGGGCAAAAACCTCTTCGAGCATTTTTACCCCCTCTTCCAATTGACCCTTTTTCCATAAAACCAATGCATAATTGGATTGTGCCTTCATTTTGCTGTTTTTGTCAATATTCGAGTTCAGCAAATCAACAAATACCTCTTCCGATTCTTTGACATTGCCTGTCTTAAGCAGCAAATACCCATACAAAATAGCCGTTCCCGGTTTGTTCTTAGAAGCCAGGTAGGCTTTTTTTAGCCACTTTAATGACTTTTGTAAATCGCCCTTTTTATAATAACGATTTGTTAAAATTATATAGAAAGCACTTCTTTCCATAAATGAAATGTATAGTACAAAGGCAATAAAAAGCATATATCCCAGTAAGCTGTTGTAGGATAAAACAAGCAAAAAAAGCAATATCATTATTGCATATATAATCAATGGACTTTTTTTCATATTCAACCTCCACATAACAGTCTAAAAGTCAGGGACATCAAATCCTCTCCCTTTTTGTTTAACCTATCGTTTGTACAAACTTCCAACAATACCAAAGCATCACGTCATACCGTTTTTAGCCAATTCACTTGGTCAACCCCACTAAATAATATCACGAATTGTCCACTTCCCCAAGCTTTTCTTTTAATATTCCCTTTATTATCTGAGGATTAGCTTTCCCGCCGCTTTCTTTCATTGCCTGTCCCATTAAAAACCCAAAGACCTTGTCCTTTCCCCCTCTATAGTCCCGAACCAATTGGGGATTTTTGCGGATTACTTCCATTACTACCTCCAATAGGGCTTTCTCATCACTGATAACCTCGAGTCCTTCCTCCTTGACAATAATCTTTGGGTCTTTGCCTGTATAAAACATTTTTTCAAACACTTTTTTGGCAATTGTTCCGCTAATAACTCCTCTGTCCATTAGGAATACCAGTTTTGCAAGGTATTCTGCCGGAAAGGGTATCTCATCGGTCTCCATGCCCTTCTCCTTTAATAACCTTAAAAGCTCCCCCATAATAAGATTGCTTACAGCCTTTGCATTTTTACTTATTACCGCCGCTTCCTCAAAAAAATCCGCAAGAGCCTTTGAGCCGGTAATTATTGAAGCATCATACCCGGGTATGGCAAACTGGTCTATATACCTTTTTTTTCTTGCTTCCGGAAGTTCCGGCAAGCTGTTTTTTAATTCATCCTTCCATTTTTTATCCACAACAATCGGCATGAGATCGGGGTCGGGAAAAAACCTGTAATCATGGGCTTCTCCCTTGCTTCTCATAGAGTAGCTTAGACCCTGTTGCTCATCCCAGCGTCGGGTTTCCTGAATAATAGTTCCCCCATTATTCAGGACTTCTATCTGCCTTGCAGCCTCACCCTCAATAGCCCTTACCATTGATCTGAAGGAGCCCAGATTTTTCATCTCGGTTCTTGTTCCAAACCTTTGCTCTCCTTTCGGCCGTACCGAAAGGTTCACATCAACCCTTAAAGAACCCTCCTGCATCTTGCAATCGGAAACATCAATATACTGAAGTATTGCCTTAAGACTCTCCATAAAAGCCCTTGCTTCCTGTGCCGAACGCATATCAGGCTCGGTAACGATTTCAATAAGCGGCACACCACACCGGTTATAATCAACCAGCGACCCCGCATCATCTTCATCGTGCATGAGTTTTCCCGCATCATCCTCAATATGTATCCGCGTAATCCCAATCCTCTTTGCTCTTCCTTCCACCTCAATATCAATATAGCCGCTCTCACACAATGGAAGGTCATTTTGCGAGATCTGATACGCTTTGGGTTGATCGGGATAAAAGTAGTTTTTCCTGTCTTGCTTACTGTACTCTGCTATACTGCAGTTTGTGGCAAGTCCAGCCTTTACTGCATACTCCACCACTTTCTTATTGAGCACCGGCAAAGTTCCCGGCATCCCGACACAGATCGGACATGTTTGAGTATTAACATCTCCCCCAAAACGAGTGGCACAAGAGCAGTATATTTTTGATTTTGTCGAGAGCTCTGCATGAACTTCCAATCCTATCACCATTTCATATTCCATTTAAGCCCTCACCCCTGTCTTTATTTTATGAAACCCGGTATTTTGTTCAAAGGCATAACTCACACGCAGCAGCGTTTTTTCATCAAAATGCCTTCCAATAAGCTGAAGACCTATAGGAAGGTTGTTGCTGTCAAAACCGCAAGGTATACTGAGTGCTGGCAATCCCGCTATATTTGCCGACACCGTATATGTATCCCCAAGATACATTTTTAAAGGGTTGTCCCTTTTCTCACCTATTTTAAACGCAGTGGTGGGTGTCGTCGGACCCAGCACCACATCGTATTTTTTGAAGGCATCGTCAAAGTCCTTCCGGATTAATGTCCTCACCTTTAAAGCCTTTTTATAATAGGCGTCATAATACCCCTCACTCAAGAAATAGGTTCCCAGTATTATCCTTCTCTTAACTTCTGTTCCGAATCCTTCGCTCCTGGTCTTTTTATATAAATCCAAAAGATTGGAATAGTTCTCTGCCCTGTATCCATACCTTATTCCATCGTATCGGGCAAAGTTTGAACTGGCTTCAGCCGACGAAATAATATAATAGGCAGGGATAGCGTATTCGGTCATAGGAAGGGAAAACTCCTCACACTCTGCCCCCAGCCTCCTTAATATCTCTACCGCATCTAAAACCGCCTTTTTAACCTCGGGATTTGTTCCCTGACCAATATACTCCTTCGGTATACCCACCTTTATTCCTCTAACATCATTTATTAATGCCCCGGTATAGTCCGGGTATTCAACCTTTGCGGAAGTAGAATCCATTGAGTCATAGCCGGTAATGGTATTTAGCACGAGGGCACAGTCGGTCACATCCCGGGCAACAGCCCCAATCTGATCAAGGGAAGACGCAAAGGCCACCAACCCAAAGCGTGACACCGCACCATAAGTAGGTTTTATACCTACAACACCACAAAATGCCGCCGACTGCCTAATAGATCCCCCAGTATCGGAACCTAAGGCAAACCCGGTCAATCCGGCTGCCACCGCTGCAGCATCTCCACCGCTTGAGCCCCCCGAAACCCGTTCAAGATCCCAAGGATTTCGTGTAATCTTTAAATACGAATTTTCTGTAGAACTTCCCATGGCAAACTCGTCCATATTCAGTTTGCCTAAAAGTACACTATCCTCAAGATAAAGCTTTTTTACAACTGTTGCATCGTAAGGAGGAACAAAATTTTCAAGCATTTTCGAAGCACAAGTGGTTTTTATGCCCCGGGTGCATATATTATCTTTCACAGCCATGGGCACAGCTGAAAGGGCTGATTTTGCTTTACCCTTATCAATTCTCTCCTGCACTTCTCTTGCCCTCATTAAGGCCTCATCCTTAAGAAGCGTTATGTAACTGTTAATCTTCCAGTCAATTTCTGCGATTCTATCAAACATTGCCTGTGTAAGCTCTACAGCACTAACTTTTTTATCCTTTATCAGTCCCCTCATCTCGCGAACCGTTAATTTGTGAATTTCCAACCCTAAGCCTCCTTAATCAATTGACAATCTCTTTTTAAATATTGACCTGTCTATCAACTTTCCACTAAACTTTTCTTTCAAAAAAACACTACTCCATTATTTTCGGAACCTTAAAGCATCCCTTTTCTTTAGACGGAGCATTCATCAGCATCATTTCCCGGTCATAAGAATTACAAACTTTATCATCACGAAAAACATTGGTTATCGGTATTACATGCTCAGTTGGCTTAATTTCTGACGTATCAAGATTACTCAATTTATCAAAGTATGAAATGATTTTTTCCATGTCAAGTATAAATCTTTCCTTTTCTTCCTCTATGAGTTCAAGCCTTGCAAGGTTTGCAACATGGTTCACAGTATCTTTTGAAATCTTCATACCCTCTCCTCCTCGCTTAATGCCTCAATGCAATATTATATAAAAAAAGCGATCTTTGCAAGACCGCACCCTCCCATCAAGGGAAAAAACATATGTTAACAAGTTTAAGTGTACATACAAAACTATAATGGCAAATATATGTAATGTCAACCATAAAAAACTATATGTGTATATTAAATAAATGTGAAGAAAAATAATATACACCCAAACTATACAATAAAGACCTTAAACTTCAAGTTTTCTTTTAAGACCATTAAATTAAATAGCATATGTATCTTTCTAGTATTTGCATCTTTCCAGAAGATTCATAATGACAATTCCCAGTTCAATATCCCCTGCTTCTTTGTTCAAAACCTTCTCATAGCCCCGGAAATTTAAACTGTAAGATCCGTCCGGTGCCCTTCTCGTTGTATTAAACACCAATCCCAGCTTGGCTTTGTAGTAAACGAAAATATTTCTTTTCTTATAGGAAAATTCACTCCAGTCCTTACATTTAAGGCTATTCATAAGCTTGTCATTTGGGTAAATTCTACTCTTTTTACACAAAGACATTGATGATCTTACAGTCTGTCCAAGGGTCAAAGGCTGATATGGGGCCTTCAAAAACACCGGTCTTCCAACAGGTCTTCCAACACCATGCTTATCTTTTGTATAGGGTATAACAGTAACATTGTTTTCCTCATCGAAAAAAACGCTTACACTACCGTATTCAATACGAGGCATCACTGCCTTTCTTTTCTTTTTTTTCTTTTTTAAGGTTAACAAGGCAACGATGAGAAAAAGCACAGCCACTATTGCAGCTCCAATAACCAAATACAATAAAATATTATCCATAGCCAACCTCCCTTTTCTCTAACCGCCAAAACAAAGGGAAGGCTGTATGAGATAGGTAAACCTGTTGTACCTGTAATAATAGTCTTTATACTCACCCCTTCTTTGTCTGATCCCTTCTGAACAAATGTTTTCACTAATACCAGTCTTCATCATTTTTCTACTTCCCCCCATAAAAATTTTAATATATTAATAATAAAAATTAATAATTAACACCATAAAAATCTATAATATAAGTTCACTCTCTATTTTATCATTTCTATAAACCTGTCTTCATTAATTACCGGAATTCCAAGAGCCATAGCCTTATCAAGCTTGCTTCCTGCCTCATCTCCCGCCAGAACAAAGTCTGTCTTTTTTGATACACTTGCGGAAGTCTTGCCCCCAAAGTTCTTTATTATTTCCTCAGCCTCTTTTCTTGTAAAACCTCGAAGTGTTCCGGTAAGCACAAAAGTTTTTCCATCAAAACGGCTATCGTTTATTTTTCTTTTTCCATCACTTAATATATTGACACCGACAGCTTTCAACTTCTCAATAATGTCTTTAGTCTGCTTCTGATTAAAAAACACTACAACGCTTTCAGCCATCTTATCACCAAATTCAGGTATACTTTTGATGTCCTCAAGTGAAGCCTCCATTAAGGCGTCTAAAGATTCAAAATTTTCGCTCAACAGCTGTGCAGCCCGAATACCAATATGTCTTATTCCAAAGCCAAAAATAAGTCTGTCAATATTATTACTTTTTGATTTTTCAATAGATGCCAATAAATTCGCAACAGATTTTTCTCCCATCCTCTCCATGTCAATGAGACTGTCTTTTTCTTTATGTAAATAATATAAGTCAGCTATTCCTTTAATAATGCCCTTTGATAAAAGCATATCGATAATTGCCGGACCAAGCCCTTCAATATTCATAGCATCCCGTGATGCAAAGTGAACAATACTCCTGTATAGCTGTGCAGAACAATCAATTCCAGTACACCGGTAAGCTGCCTCTCCCATTTCCCTAACAACATCTGCACTGCAAACAGGGCATTTTCCCGGCATTCTAAACTCCACTTCATTTCCGCTGCGCTTTTCAAAAACCACCTCTACAACCTCAGGTATTATATCTCCAGCTTTTCTAATTGATACAGTATCACCAATCCTTATATCCTTTTCCTTTATATAATCCACATTATGGAGTGTTGCTCTTCCCACCGTACTACCGGCCAGTCTTACAGGATCTAAAATAGCAATCGGAGTCAAAACTCCAGTTCTTCCCACATTAATCTGTATATCCTTTAACACAGTTTGTTTTACTTCCGCAGGGTATTTATAAGCTACCGCCCACCTCGGCGTTTTCGTTGTGCTGCCCAAAATTTCTCTGTGTCTTAAAGAGTTTACCTTTACCACTGCTCCGTCAATCTCAAAACTCATATCTTCCCGTTCGTCGCCGATATGCCTTATTTCATCCCAAACTTCGTTAATATCCCTGCAAACTTTATATCCGGGACTAACCTTAAATCCAAGTTCCCGCAAATACTCAAGGGTCTGTGAATGCTTGTCAAAGCTTTCTTCCTCAATTCTTTGTATATTAAAAATAAAAATATCAAGTTTTCTTAAATTTGCTATCTTTGGGTCAAGCTGTCTTAATGAGCCTGCAGCAGCATTTCTAGGATTAGCAAAAAGCTGCTGCCCTGCTTTCTCCTGTTCCTCATTAATGCTCATAAAATCCTTTTTGGAAATAAAGACCTCTCCCCTTACCTCTAAAAGCGGCAAACTCTTTTTTAATTTGAGAGGAATTGATTTAATAGTTCTTAAATTCTGCGTGACATCCTCTCCTATCAAACCATCTCCCCGGGTTGCTCCCCGTATAAATATACCGTTTTCATATAAAAGCGAAACTGAAAGCCCGTCAATTTTCTTCTCAACAACATACTCAATATCCTTTCCTACAGCTTCCCTCACTCTTTTATCAAAAGCATAAAGTTCGCCTTCGCTGAACGCATCGGCAAGACTTTGCATCTGTACTGCATGTATAACCTTTTCAAATCCCTCAAGGAGCTTATCCCCTACCCTTTGAGTCGGAGAATCCGGTGTTATAAGATCCGGTCTCATCTCTTCAAGCTTCTCAAGCTTCCTATAAAGAGCATCATATTCATAATCACTTATTTCTGGTGCATCCTCAACATAATACTTGTGGCTGTGGTAATTTAGAATCTCCCTTAGCTCACATATTCTCTTTTTAATCTCCACCCACTATTCCCCTCCGCTAAACATTTGTAAATACTTATTATTGTATTCCTATCAAATTAAAACTAAATCTCTTATCTTTTCTTAAGATTTGAACCCTTAAATATCACCAAATTCAATACAAGCACAGACAATATAAGCCATATAACAGCCCACAACACCTGTGGTATACCTGTCGCATTGCTCATCCTGACTATATCCTCGGGAATTCTTAAATTCCATTCCCTTATAATTGAAAACTGCTGGTTAATCTTTAATAAAATTGTTGCAACAAACGTATCAAATATAATATATGCAATAGCGGATATGCCTATTACATCTATTACCAACTCTTCTATGCCTTCCCTGTGTATCATAAACAAAACAATAATAATTGATGCAAAGATAACGGAGTATACAACCGCTTGCCTCAAGCCAGGATTGCTTATTGTGATAAGTAAATATATTATAGACAGACATCCCAGTACATATTTTTTAGCCTTTGTCTTTTTTAAATACATTATTATTACAAAAAACAATACACTCCCTATATAACCGCCACTCGTGATTATAAGTGACGGCAGCCAGCCTTTTGCATTTATTATTGTATCACCCATTCCACCAAACACAGCCCTAAAAGAATCCGTTCCAAAACCACTAAAGAAAGCAGCCAAAGCATGTCCTGTTTTATGGAAGAATATCGAAAGTATTTTCACCGGCCTCAGTATTGCCTGATTCCATAATAAAACTGTAATAACAAGAATAAATAAGTATCTCCACAATGCTCTCATAATTACTCCTAAATTCTATAAATAAAACAAACCAAAATATTCCCTATATTAAAATTATACCTTTAACTGACGAAAAAAAAAAGAGAGTTCCCCTCTTTTTTATATTACTGCATATTAATCCTCTATTATCACGAAGGCTCCCTTTTCATCTTTCACCGCCCCCATCTCATCGAGAGCCTTTACTACAGCATCCGCAAGAGCCGTAGCAGCTTTTTTTCTAAAGGATGCATCAGCCAGTTTTGCTTTGTCCGACGAATTTGATATATATGCAATTTCAGCTATTATTGCCGGCATTTTTGTTCTTCTCAAAACTGCAAGGTTCGGACGTTCAATTATTCCATTATCCACAGTTCCCAAGGCCTTTATCAGTTCCTTTTGAACAATTAAGGCAAGCTTTTTTCCATTCATTTTACTGTACCTGGGATTTTCAGGAGGAGGACAATAAAGGGTTTCCGTCCCTCTATAGTCTGGATAATCCTCTATTGAATTGCTGTGGACACTGATAAAAAGGGTAGCATCCAGTTCATTTGCAAAGTCAGCCCTTGGTGCAGGATCAATGAAGACATCTGTATCCCTTGTATACACTACACTGACCCCCAACTCATCAAGAATTTCCCCAAGCTGCAAAGATATATCAAGGTTTATATCCTTTTCACAAAGGGTTCCATTACATGCTCCCAAGTCCTCCCCACCATGACCTGGATCAATCACAACAATTACCTCTTTTGGCTTTTTTTCTTCCTGATGACCTGTACCATCTGAATCTTCAACACCGCCAGCATCAATATTATTGTTATTATTTGTTAAATGGTCACTGTTACCGGGCTCTCTTTTTGTTTTATCACAATTAACCCCAACACCGATTGCAACCGCCACAGCCAAAACAAAAAATATTATCCATATTTTAAGAGGCAATCTTAATATTTTCTTTATAAGATTCTTCAAACTCACACACTTCCCCATTTTAATTTCTATTACAAAACTTAAAAACACCAAGTCTTTTGTTTTAAAGCTATCCTTTTAAGTCTTTGGCTAAAAGCTCGGAGACAATCGAACCTTCTTGCTTTTGACCCTTTCAATATAAAAAACTGCACTAACAAAATCATACTACTAGCTCGTGGTTAATTCAACTTAAAATGATTCATAAAACAAAATAAAATATTACTTTTTGTTGTTTCACTTCATGAACTGCCAGAAAAAACTGTTTTTATACCATAATAATATAAAAACAGTCTCTTCAATTTAAATATTCCCATCCCAATTCTTTTGAACTAAAAAAGCAGCGTATTTTGTAATAATGAAAGCAGTATTGTAATAAAACAATATATCCATGTAATAGATCCTTTACTGATCACTTTACATACCTACTGACATTATTCCTAATGGTTGACTTGTCCTTGTCAAGTATTTCAGCTGATCACTGAACATATCTATTGACATCATTGAGGGTTATACCTTGGTGAAGGGCAATGTTAATACCATTTGCTATCACCTTGGAAATCCGATCAACGGCATCGTCAATCTCCTTAGGTGTTACCACGAGATTTCCGACGTATGGTCGGAGCACTTCCTGTATCAATTGGTACTTTTCATTTCTGTCAATATTCTTCAACATATTGTAAAAACGCATATCTTCTTTTGCTTCTTTTATTAAATTATCTATAACCAGATCAATGGTGTCATTTGCCATAGTTGCCGCATCCACAACTGTGGGAACCCCAATTGCAATAACCGGAACACCAAGGGTTGTCTTTGAAAGCTCCATCCTTTTGTTACCTACCCCCGAACCTGGTGATATTCCTGTGTCTGCAATTTGAATGGTGGTATTCACCCTTTCTGTCTTTCTTGAGGCCAGAGCATCAATCGCAATTACAAAATCAGGGTTAACCCTGTCCACAATTCCTTTAACAATTTCACCGGTTTCAATACCCGTTATTCCCAGAACACCTGGGGCAATTGCACACACCGGTCGAACGCCCTTGTCAATCTGTTCCGGCACATATTCAAGTAAATGCCTTGTAATCATAAGCCCGGATACCACCTTAGGTCCTAATGCATCCGGTGTAACATTCCAATTCCCCAATCCCACCACCAGAATTGTTGACTTTTCTTTGAGTTCCAAAATACCGGTTAACTCCTTAGCCAAGGCTCTACATGTCTCTTCGTACAAAATCTGGTCATTCTCTTTTAATCTCGGAACCTCAAGAGTAATATAATTACCCATCGGCTTGCCTATAGCCACTTCGCTCGTAGGTGACGTCACCCTGACCCTAGTGATCTTAATATCATCAGTACCAACGTTTTCAACATCAACTCCGGGTGGATCCTTCCTATAATTTCCACCTTGCTTCAGTTCATTTTCTTTTAATAACTCATGTGCCTCCATTACAAGGTCTGTTCTTACACTTCTCTCCACTATAATAGCCCCTTTCTTTTTCTTAATGGTTTTTATTATTTTCTATCCTATTAGTATGGTTTATTCATTTCTCTGTTTTTTGAGATGATGCGAAGAAAAATATGCACCCCTATTTGTGGGAAAAAAGTGATTTAACCCTTGCAATTTGGTTTGGTTCATGTTAAAATACTTTTTGTCGAATAACTCGCAGGAGGTGAATGGATTGCCAAATATTAAGAATGCAGTAAAGAGAGTTCGTACTACTAAAACCAAAACTCTCATAAACAGTGCTAGAAAATCATTATTAAAATCTACTATCAAAAAATGCAATGAAGCTGTTGCAAATAATGATGCTAATGCTGCCAATGCATTGAAAGAAGCTATGAAACTCATAGATAAATCAGCAGCAAAGAAAATTATTCATAGAAACACCGCTG
Organism: Clostridium sp.; assembly: GCA_012523755.1. Lineage (GTDB taxonomy): Bacteria > Bacillota > Clostridia > Acetivibrionales > Acetivibrionaceae > Hungateiclostridium. Next base: position 13,717 of record JAAYTO010000203.1, read on the forward strand.
CGAGAAGGAAATCAAAGCTTGCAAAGGCAGTAAACGCTATGGCAAAATAAGGAACGTACTAACATGTACGTTTTTTATTAGGTTTAGGATAAAAAGCCTAATAAAAAACGTACATGTTTTTTGATTTCTTACGGCATTAAAAATCACTGTGCTGCCAAGTTGCAAATCAACAGTTCCAAGGCCGTCCTGTCATTTATTTTCCCTGTTTTTATAGAAATATCAAGCTCAAGGGCTTCCTGTATTGCCTCTTTCAGCCTGTCCGGCGAAAAAGAATTGGCCTGTTTGAAAATCTTGCTTCCTACATAAGGAGTTACACCCAATTTAGCACATGCTTCCTTCATGCCCAAACCCTCATCATGCAAAAGCCTCATGCCCAATACCTGTCTCAACTGCTTTGCAATCAAAAAAAGTATTTTAGGCAGGGGCTCTTTAAGAATTATCATATCATTCAACAGCTTCAAAGCAGCATCCACATTTCTTTCGGCAATTGCATCGGTCAAATCAAAAATTCTGCTCTTTATTGACTTTGTACAGAGCTTTTCTATATCATCAACCGTCACCTTCGACCTATCACCTAAAAATAGCAATACCTTGTCCAATTCATTGAGTATATCGTTCATTCCCGGTTCGCATATCTCAACAAGAAATGAAGCTGTTTTAGTGTCAATTTCCTTATCATTGGACTGCACAATCTTAATAACCCAGCGAACCAACTCATTCTGATTCTGATAAGGAAACTCCACAACAAATCCTTTTTTCTTTATTGTATCAACCAGCTTAAGCCTTTTATCTATTTCCCTCTCCCAGAATATAAGGCACACATGAGAGGAAACATTTTGCAAATAATCAAGCAGTTCATCCTTTTTTTTCTGCTTGCCCTTTGTACCGCCTCTAGATTTAAACATTCCGGAATTCTTCACTAAAACCAGCTTTTTTTCACAAAAGATAGGCATTGTTTCACATGCCTCAATAATTTTGGATAACTCAATATTTTCCTCAAGCACAATTTTATTAAATCCTGTCGGATCGTCTCCTAAAACAATTTCTTCAATGTTATTAAGATAATACTTTATTAAGTAGTCTTCATCCCCATAAAAAAGGTACAGGTTATTTAGATTCTTATTCTTTATATGCTGTTTCAGTATGTTGATGCTCATCTTTTGCAACCTTCCTTTGTGTCGCTTTACTTTTCATGTATAGTTCTTTCGAATCTATTATATCATAAGCAGAATAGCTGTATTTAATAATTTTACACTAATGTTTCTTAATTTCCGTGTTCAATATAATATCCTTCCCTCGGGTTTTCAGCACTATAGCACCGCACAGGTCGGTTCTCAAAACTTCTATATCTTTGCTTTCAAAAAGGTCTAAAACCGCATCGGATGGGTGTCCAAAATTGTTATTGCCCACACTTATCACGGCAACAGCGGGCATCACTTTGTCAATAAACTCCTCTGTTGAAGATGTGGGAGAACCATGGTGTGCCACTTTCAAGACATCCGCATCAAGCTCTGTCATGTCTTTTACGAGCAATGCCTCGGCTTCCTTTTCAATATCTCCAGTGAACAGTATTCTAACATCTCCATAACAAAGCATGAGCACTAAAGAGTTGTTGTTTTGAGAGGACTCTTGAATATAAAAATCCTCTTTAGGATGCAACACCTCAATATAAGTTTTTCGGTCAAGGTTTATAACATCCCCCTTTTCACAGCCTTCTACTGGAATATTCTTTTCTATGGCAATTCCATAAACATCTATAAGTCTTTCCTCAAGAACTGTGTCAGGCATAACTACATTATCCACAGTAAAATAATCAAAAACCGGAAGAATACCTTTAGCATGGTCATCATGTCCATGGGTCAGCACAACAAGGTCAAGCTTTGATACGCCATAATCCAATAAAAACGGTACCACCGCATTTTCCCCGGCATAATCGGGCCCTCCGTCAATTAAAACAGTTTTTCCGCCCTGGGTTTTTATAAAGGCACAATCTCCCTGACCCACATCTAAAAAGACCACCTCCATTCCCTTAGGCAAAAACAGGTTAAGCATAATTACGGCAATTGTAAAAGCTCCTGCTAAAGCATAATATCTAAAATGCAGTTTTACTTTATATTTAGGTCTGTACCACAGGAAATAGAAAACAGCAATATAATATACAATTATAAGCATAATAGAGGGTGTGGATACGGTTACAACGGAATAGGGCAGTTCTGCCGTTACTTTTGTAGCAAAAAGAACAAAGCTCAACAGTGCATTATTACAATATCCCAATAGTATTGAAAGTCCTATATGCACCTGTCCCAAAACCGCCATTAAAGCCCCTAAAATGGTTATAAACTCCACTACAGGCAATACAATAAGATTTGAAAGTATCGATATGATTGATATTTTATTGAAATAGAAAACCGTTATAGGCAGGACACCAACTTGTGCTGCCAGCGTTGAAGCCAAAACATCCACAATAAACTCAGGAATAAAGCTAAAGTCTATCATGCTTTTTATATTTTTATAGAATAAAACCAGAGATATTGTCGCTGCAAAGGACAGCTGGAAACCTATACTAAAAAGACCCCCAGGATTGTATAAAAGCAGTACAACCGCAGCAAAAGCTATGCTTGTGTAAATCTCCGTTTCCCTCTTTATAATCTGCCCTACCAGCACAACTATTGCCATTATAACTGCCCGCAGCACCGAAGGCTCAAAACCGGTTATAAAGGTAAACATAATCAGGATACCTATAATTAATATGTTGGAGACCGTCTTTTTCAACCTAAGCTTTTTAAAGATAAAAACAAGGGGAAGCATGATAAAGGCAACGTTGGCTCCTGAAACCGCCATAATATGGCTAAGACCCGACCGGCTGAACACATCCTCCACCTCTTCGGTAAGTCCCTCCCTGTAACCAATCAGCATACCGTTCAGAAGCCCCGCCTGTTGCGGTGGCAAGCTTCCGTTTATTACCCTTACTATCCTGTCTTGGGCAGAAAGCCCGGCCTTAACCAGAAGGTTCCCTTTAATACTATCTTGGAGGTGTATATTCCTTTCTGTGGCAAATAATGTGGCAGAAACCCCAGAGTGGCATAGATAGCTTCTATAGTCGAATCCTCCTGGGTTTGTCCTTCCCTTGGGAATATTCAGCTTCCCCGAAACCATTATTTCTCTTCCGTAATCTAAAAGGGTCAGCGTGTCCCCCAGCTGCATAGACAATTGTATTTTGCCCTGAATTTTCTTTTTTTGCTCCGGCTCGCCCTTTATTTCAATCTCCTCTACCTTTAAAAGATAGGTGATTCTCGACTCTTTTATATTCGGTGCAGAATCAATATAACCCTTAATAAGAACAGGTTTTCCTGCATACGCTTCAAACTTATGCAGGTTTCGGTTATATGTATACAGATAATATACGGCTCCTACAAGATAAAACAATACCATTCCTATAAGAACAAAAGTACTGCCTTTTTTATTGTTAAGCAAAACTAATAAAACGAGAGCAACAACAAGACAGGATAATACCGCAAAAAGATAAGAATGCGTTATATTCGTACTAACAATTCCGGCAATTAAAGATAAACTAAACAACACCAGTGGCCTTTTCATTATGCACCTCACAAAAAAGGCTCCTTTACACAAAGAAGCCCTTACTTAGTCAGATTTGTGAAAGTAAACGACTTTGCCATTAATTCAAAACTCTTCTTCCAGTCATATAGCTATTGGCATAGAATCCAGTCATAAGTTCGCTTATCACTACTCCTCGATTACTTCCCGATGAGCTGTGTATAAACTTTCCATCCCCAATATAAATCCCCACATGGTTTATATAATTATGACCTCCATTAGTATCGAAGAACACCAAATCTCCTGGCAACAGACTGTCCTTTGAAATCCACGTTCCCTGTTTTGCTTGATCTGCAGCCACTCTATTCAGATTGATATTAAAATTGGTAAATACATATTTCACAAAGCCCGAGCAATCAAATCCTTGGGCTGGAGTATTTCCACCATATGTATACCTTATACCCAAAAACTTCTTTGCATATTCCACCACCTGCTGGCGTATACCAGTAACATTTCCGGTCTCCGTATTTTCGGGCACAGCTATCGTAGCATCACTACCTCCCCTTGTTACTGTTGTATTTTCAATAACATATGTACCGTATACCCATCCTATCGAACCGTTTGACAGCTTAATTTGATACCAGCCGTCCTTTTGGGATACTATATTAACCATTTCTCCCCTCGCCAGCTTTCCAATTATGCTGTTTCCAGTTCCTGCCCCACTTCTTATATTTAATATAGAAGCTTGAACAGTACCAGTTTTTATAACAGTATTTTGGTTCTTATTATTTGATGGGTTGGGCAAATTCAATAATGTTTCATCTACTACTATGTCGGAAGAATTATTGTTAGAAGGGGTTGGGTTTGAAGGAGTTGGGTTCGAAGGGGTTGGGTTTGAAAAATTCGTTTTTGATGATGAATCTCCCGAAACGAGAGTCTCGTCGATAACTGCAACATCTGAGGACGGCGTTTCGGTTATTGTAACATATCCCCCATAAATCCAACCTGTTTTATTATTGTAAACCACCTTGTACCAGCCGTTTGAGGTTTCAATTATACTTACCTTATATCCTCTGGGAATCTGATCAATAATCTGTGTAGAAGTATTTGGTGACTGTCGCATATTGAGCATACTTGCAGTAGTAACACCGGTTTTGTTCTGTTGGGCAAACACAGTGCTTGTCCAAAGAGTAATTGACATTGCGGACGCTGTTATGTACAGTAAAAACTTATTAGACTTTAACATACTTTTCCTCCTGTTTCTTTTCTACCCCATTAAAATTAAATAAAATAATAAATTAAAACTTGTTCAGCATTCACGCATCTTTTCTTATGCAAAATATTATATCTTTCTAATTACTATTTGTCAAACTGTCAGATTAGCACCTTTTAATATTAATTTTTTAAATCTTTCATAAAGTTGAAAGGTGCTTTTATGCATAGCATACTATAATTCAATTATACAACATAGTTGTGCAAGTTTACATAATGCAAGCGAACTAATTATAATAGGTGCTACATAGTATTTATCGGCTATTTACATGAGTCTGTAAACTTAATAAATCCAAAAATCCATGGTAAAATAACGTAATTGGCTGCAGAAAATACAGTATCAGGAGTATTATATTTGTCTATACATTATTGATATGCCCTGATGCTTGTACTTAGAAGTAGAATCTTTATTAATCCTCATTATTACGCTGAAATTTTGCTTCCTCCAGAAAAGCTTTCCTATAATATTTTCCTCCGACACCGAAAGATAGAGTTTCTTAACTTTAGTATTCTCTTTAAGGTACCCAATAAGTAAATTAATAGCTTCCGTGCCATACCCTTTTCGCTGCACTTCAGGTTCTATTATGACGGTATTAATCCAAGCAGTATCTTCATAATTATATGTAAACTGACCCTTTAGCATCCCAATTAATTTACCGGATCCAATGCTAAAAATGCCAGAACAAAAATCTTTTTGTGAAAAATGATTTTTTAAAAAATATCCTTTCATTTCGTTTAAGGTCATAGGCTCATAAACACCCGTCGCAAATTTAAAACTATCGATATCATTGAACCATTTTAATACATGGTCAAGATCGCTGATATCAAGATCTCTTAAATATAATTTACTGCTTTTAATGTTCAAAGAATACATTGGATCACCTAGGTATTTATGGGCACATATTATTTAAGTCAAGGAAAATGCGAATTCAAACATAAGGATTTAGAATATTTTTCCGTTTTCTATTTAATGCACCCATTTTCTATTTTGGGTATATTGTAGATCAGCAAATTGTTTTCCCCCGATAGCTCATAAAAACGTCAAAATAAAATCTGCTTAATCATTCTTTAGAGAAAATAATCTGACTTAAAATCTATCACAATAAAATTACCCTATTGACCTGCCGTTTAATTTG